>JAFQCY010000145.1 GCA_017399355.1 Oscillospiraceae bacterium | reverse complement strand
TTTTATGGAGGAACACTATGTCTAATTTACGCGAAGAAATCAGCCGCCGCCGGACATTCGCCATCATCTCTCACCCCGACGCCGGTAAAACCACTCTGACTGAAAAATTCCTGCTCTACGGCGGTGCCATCGCCCAGGCAGGTGTTGTTAAGGGCAAGAAGAACTCCCGCGCTGCCACCTCCGACTGGATGGAGATCGAAAAGCAGCGTGGTATTTCCGTCACCTCTTCTGTTATGCAGTTCCAGTATAACGGCTTCTGCATCAACATTCTGGACACCCCCGGCCACCAGGACTTCTCTGAGGATACCTACCGCACCCTTATGGCCGCCGACTCCGCTGTCATGGTCATTGACGGCAGCAAGGGCGTGGAGGCCCAGACCAGAAAGCTCTTCAAGGTCTGCGCCATGCGGCACATTCCCATTTTCACCTTTGTCAACAAGATGGACCGGGAGGCCAAGGATCCCTTTGACCTCTTAGACGAGGTAGAGCGTGAGCTGGGCATCGAGACCTATGCCGTCAACTGGCCCATCGGCTGCGGCAAGGAGTTCCAGGGCGTGTATGACCGCCGCAAGAGCCAGATCAGCTTCTTCTCCGGCATCTCCGGCAAGAACCGGGCCGAGCGGCTGGACGTAGCGCTGGAGGACAGCCTGGTAGACGAGCGCATCGGCGCAAGACGGGCTGCCCAGCTCCGGGATGATGTGGAGCTGCTGGGCGCAGGCCGGGACTTCGACATGGACGAAGTCCGTGCCGGTACGTTGAGCCCCGTGTTCTTCGGCTCTGCCCTGACCAATTTTGGTGTGGAGCCCTTCCTGGAATACTTCCTGGAGATGACCCCCGCCCCCCTGGCCCGTACCGCTGACTGCGGCGAGATCGACACCTTCTGCCCCGATTTTTCCGCTTTTGTATTCAAAATCCAGGCAAATATGAACAAAGCCCACCGTGACCGCCTGGCCTTCATGCGCATCTGCTCCGGCAAGTTTGAGCGTGATGCGGAACTTTACCACGTCCAGGGCAATAAAAAAATGCGCCTGTCTCAGCCCCAGCAGCTCATGGCTCAGGAGCGTGAGATCGTGGACGAGGCCTATGCCGGCGATATCATCGGTGTCTTTGACCCCGGCATTTTCTCCATCGGCGATACCATCTGTGTCCCCGGCAAGAAGTTTAAGTTTGCCGGCATCCCCACCTTTGCCCCGGAGCATTTCAGCCGGGTCAGCCCCAAGGATACCATGAAGCGCAAGCAGTTCATCAAGGGCACGGAGCAGATCGCCCAGGAGGGTGCGATCCAGATCTTCAAGGTACCCAATACCGGTATGGAAGAGGTCATCGTCGGTGTCGTAGGCACCCTGCAGTTTGACGTCTTCCGCCACCGTATGCTGGGCGAGTACGGCGTGGAGCTGCGGATGGAGGGCCTGCCCTATGAGGTTCTGCGCTTCATCACCAAGAGCCCCGTGGACGAGAAGGATCTGAACCTCAGCTCCGACGTGGAGCTGCTGGAGGACTACCGTGGCCACAAGCTGCTGGTCTTCTCCAGCTACTGGGCCATTGATTTCACCCTTCGCAGGAATCCCGGCCTGGAGCTGTCCGAGACCCTGGACACCTGATCCCCAGCAAAACCATATTTTTCCCAAATAAAAATCACTGCGCTTCCATCGAAGCGCAGTGTTTTTTTGATTCAGGAGCTTAGGATGCAGGAATGATAGCGGTACTGCCCATCCACCTGCTGCAGATAGAGCTTTCATTGCCCCACCACCATCTCCTCCGGATAGACCATGAGTTGGGCATCGGAATACTCCATATAAGGGAAGGTGACCGTATTCCTGTGGGTGCCATTCTCCTCCGTACAGGTATACGCTGTCAGCAGATCCATGGTGATCACAAAAAGCTGCTTTGCGCCCTTCGCAGACTTTATGGAAATCCCCGGGGCATTGCCCCGGGGAAATTTGCTTATTATTCCAGCACGTTCCGGATCAGACGCATCAGGATCGTGGCTACCTGCCCACGGGTGGCATTCCCCTGGGGCTGGAGATAGATCTGATCTCCCTCGCTGCTTCCGCTGATCAGCCCGGCTGCCACCGCCCATTCCATGGGGGTTTGTGCATAGCCGCTGATCCGGCTTGCATCGGGGAAGCGACTCAGGTCAGCACGTTCTTCCGTCTGCACGCCGATGCTGCTGACATAGCGATACAGAATGGTAGCCATCTGCTCCCGGGTGATTTTCCCATCGGGATCAAAGCGGCCTTCTCCCACACCGTTTACCACGCCATGCTCCGCTGCCCAGGCTACCGCCTTGGTGTACCAGACGTTCTCCGGAACATCCGTAAAGATATTGCTGCCCTCTTCGGGGCTGCCGGCATAGCGCCACAGCACCGTCACCAGCATGGCTCGTGTCATTTCGGCATTGGGCTCAAAGGTGCTGCTTGTGGTTCCGTTAAACAGGCTGCGGGAAACCACAAAATCGATGCCTTCATGGGACCAGTCCTCCGGCCCGGCAACATCCGTAAAGCCGGCAGAGGGACAGTGAGCTCCACCGTCGCAGGGCCCTTCCGCAAGGGGCGGAATGATCTCCTCTTCCTCTGCTCCGCAGCGCCGGCAGGTCAGAAGGAGCAGACCTGCTTCCCCCTGGGCAGGCTCCCGGATCAGTGTCCCCTCGTCCCAATCATGGCCCAGAGGTGCAATGGATACGGTCTGCTCTGCCTGACAGCGGCTGCAGC
>JAFQCY010000144.1 GCA_017399355.1 Oscillospiraceae bacterium | reverse complement strand
TGACCCGCTCCCGGCTGCAGTAGCAGCGGTAAGCCACCTCGGTGGTCTCAAAGAACTCCAGGTCGAATTCCTCCATCACCTGCTCCAGGATCTCCCTGGGGCTTAAGCCCCGGGCCAGCATGGGGGTCACGGCCCCGGCCTTTTGGATGCCGGCCTCCAGGCGGTCGATGATATCATCGGGAGCGCCGGGCAGCAGCTGAATCAGATAGCCCCCTGCCACCTTCACGCTCTGATCCACCTCCACCAGCACCCCAAGGGCGCAGGCCGTAGGGGTCTGCTCGCTGCGGGCGAAATAGGCGGTGATATCATCGGCGATCTCCCCGGTGACCAGCTCCACAGAGCCGATATAGGGCTCCTTCATCTGCAGATCCCGGATCACCGTCAGCATTCCGTCTGTACCTACGGCGGCGCCCACATCCAGCTTGCCTGCGTACTTCTCCAGGAGGGTGATGCCGGGGTTATGGACATAGCCACGGACATTGCCCACGGCATCGGAGGTGGCTAAAATCGTCCCCAGAGGGCCGCCTCCCTTAAACTGCAGGGTCAGGGCACCGTTTTCCACCTTCTGGAGGTTACCCATCATGGAGCAGACCGTCAGCACTCTGCCCAGGGCAGCGGTGGCGGTGGGGGTGGTCTTATGGATCATTCTGGCTCGCTCCACCATATGGGTGGAGGAGATTGCCATAGCCTTGACAAAGCCATCCCGGCTGATGGCACGGATAATATGGTCTTGCATTGAACTTACTCCTTAAATGCGGCGAAATAGATCCGCTGCTCGGTGTCGGTGGGTGCCTCCATACGGCAGTCCCCATAGCAAAGCACCCGGGCAAAGCCCGCCTCCCAGAGCCACCGGCAGAGGGTATCGGGGTCATAGGCATACTCGCAGTGCTGCTCGAAGCTGCGCTCCCAGAGCTTGCCCTTTTTGCGGAAGAGGTCGATACCATAGTAGAGAATATTCTCCTCTGTATCAAAATCTCCCCGCCAGACGCAATAGCTTTCGTCATTTTCGTCTAAAAACACCTGACCATCCATGGAGCGGAGCTTACAGGGTGTATTGATATCGAAGAGAAAAACGCCCTCCGGAGCCAGGGCCTTATTAACGCTTTGGAATGTCTTGCGGCATTTTTCCGGCTCGGTGAGGTAATTGAGGCTATCCAGCAGGCAGACTACCGCATCGGCCTGCATGGGAAGGCGCAGCTTATCCATGCTCTGGCGGATGAACCAGGGGGCATTCCCCTGCAGGGCCCCGGCCTTATAGGCGGCCTGGGTCAGCATTTCCTCGGAAATATCCACACCGATGACCTGGTAGCCCTTCTTCGCCAGCAGCAGGGACATGGAGCCGGTACCGCAGGCCAGATCTACCACGCATTGGGGCTTGCGCCCCTCCTTAGCCAGGATTTCCTCCAGGAAGGAGAGGGTTTTCCCATAATCAATATCTGACGTCAGCCCATCATAGGCTGACGCCAGCGTCTCATATGCACTCATTCCTGCTCCTTGATCCGCTCGAAGACCATCTCGTAAGCACCCTGGCCGTTCATCAAGCTGCGGTTGACACGGCTGATGGTGGCGGAGCTGGCGCTGGTCTTGGCCAGGATCTCATTGTAGATCATATCGGAATAGAGCATCTTGGCAACTTCATAGCGCTGCTCGATGGCATTGAGCTCTGCCAGGGTACAAAGATCCAGGAAAAACTTATGGAACTCCTCCGGGGTCTTCAGCAGAGTCAGGGCCTGATACAGCTCACAATTGGGGTCGGAACGCTTATTACGGTTGTTCATTTCAGATCCTCCGTTTATGTTCTTGCACCATTATAGCACTTTCATTCAGGAAAGTAAAGGACAATTTCGCTCTTTAGCGAGAAAAACTTCTGTTCTTTTTCCAGAGAAAGAAAATCCTCCCTTAGAGGCAACCGCCTCTAAGGGAGGGAGTCCGTTACATATAGAAGAGGAAGGTGATGATCTGGCCACGGGTGCAAATCTGATCCGGGGCGAATTTTCCATTGCCAACGCCGTTGGTAATATCCTGATCCACCGCCCAGAGCACAGCTTCATAGTAATAAGCCTCTGCCGAAATATCTGTAAAATAGCCGGTGTAGGCCGTGTATTCCGGCATTTCGCAGTAGCGCCAGAGGAAGGTCATGGCCTGCCCACGGGTACACAGCGCCTCGGGGCAGAATTCCGTCTCGGTCATACCCTTGGCAATCCCCGTGAAAACCGCCCAACGCACGGCATTGTAGTAATAGGCATCGGGGCTCACATCGGTAAAGGGATTTTTCCAGTAGCTTTGGGGACTGGGGCTTCCTGCCAGACGGTAGAGGAAGGTGACGATCTGCGCACGGGTACAGACCTGATCGGGGCCATAACTGGTCTCTGTTACGCCGGTAGTGATATTTCTATTTTTTGCCCAATGCACCGGGGCCCAGTAATAGGCATCCTCAGGTACGTCGGCAAAATCCACCGTAAGGTAGCTGTCGCACTGAGCGCAGTACAGCTTCTTCTCGCCGTTTTGGTCTCTGCGGTACACCTTGCTGCCGGGGGTGTTATCGTGCACAAGAGAGCGCTGCAGGATCTCCATGCCGCCATTTCCCTCAATCGTCACCTGTGCCAGCTGATCCTTTGTGCCGGAGTAAGTAATATGCACCGTATGCCCGGAATCATAGGAATAAATGCTGGAAAAGGCAGACAGACCGATGAAGGTAAGGCTCTTGGGAAGGGAAATACTCACCAGACTCTCCGTGCCGGAAAAGGCAGACTGGCCGATGTACTCAAGGCCCTCCGGCAAATTGATCTCTATAAGGCTGGAGCAGCCGCTGAAGGCTCCAAAATCGATCTTTTTGAGGTCAGAGGGGAAGGACACCCATTTCAGCCGGGGACAATTCCAAAAGGTCCTCTCCTCCAGAACCATCACTCCATCGGGAATGGTGACGGAAGTGAGATTGCTGCAATCACGGAAGGCTTCTGAGGCAATCCGTTTCACACCGTTGGGGATCACATAGCCGCCGGAAAAACGAGGTGGGCAGAGATAGAGGATCTCCATATTCTTACTGTAGAGCACGCCTTTGGAATCGCTGTAAAGATCGGGATTCTCCGCTGCAACGTAGATCATGACCAGAGAATTGCAGCCAAAGAAAGCGTACTGTCCCACCGTGGAGACGTTCCGGGGAAGGGTGATCTCCTCTAGCATAGCGCAGTATTGAAAGGCAGCATAATCCAGGCTCTTCAGGCTATCCGGCAGCTGCACATCACGAATAAACTTAAAATTTGCAAAAGCATAAGCGGAAACCGAAGTGATCCCTTCTTCGATGCGCAAATGCTCCACTTCAGACCACAGTTCGGTCCAGGGATAGGCATGGGGGTCGTGGAGCGGCATAGGACCGGTACCGCTCAGTGTCAGGGTCGCAGTAGCGGAATCGAAGCTCCAGCTGAAGTTTTCTCCCACGCTACCGCTGGAGTTGCCATCCTCCGTTGCCATAGCAAAGGGTGTCAGCAACAGCAAGAGCACCATCGCCAGGAGTAAGCTTAGCAGTTTCTTTTTCATAAGGTATTCTCCTTTCAGGATTCTGCGGTCATTCCTCTGCAAGTTCAGATAAGGTACAATATTATTTTATATTTGTAAAATCAATTTGTCAATAGAAAATAGAGAATCTTGGTCTGCAATGCGCAATACAACTGCATGCCGCTGCGTTGAAGGGAAACAAAAAGGAAGCTGCCTCGATGCTTGAGGCAGCTTCCTGATCATAATCTTTCCGATTAACTATCTCGGATATCACTTATTGCGATGGGATTATCGGATTACTTGTTGAAAATCTTGAAGATATCCTCGAAGTCATCCATCTCGTTGCTGACGGGCTTCTTGGCAGCGGGAGCTTCGGGGGCCTTCTCTCCACGGGCGGCGGAGTAGACACCACGGGTCTCGGGCTTCTTCTTTTCGTCAAAGCCGGTGGCAATGACGGTGACACGCATCTCATCCTCGAATTCCTCGCTCATGGTGGCGCCGAAGATGATATTGGCCTCGGAGTTGGCGGCCTCCATAACAATGTTGGCAGCGGTCTCGACATCGTCCAGGCCCAGATCGGCAGAGCCGGTGACGTTGATCAGGACGCCGGTAGCGCCATTGATAGAGGTCTCCAGCAAGGGGCTGGCCACAGCGGCCATAGCAGCCTGCTCGGCCTTCTCACGGCCGGATGCGGTACCGACACCCATATGGGCACGGCCGGCATTCTTCATAATGGCGGAAACATCGGCGAAGTCCAGGTTGATGATGACCTTATCGGAGTAACCGACCAGTTCGGAGATGGAGGTAACAGCCTGCTTCAGCACATCATCGGCGATGCTGAACGCGTTGGCAAAGGTGATCTTCTGATCGGTGACGTACTTCAAGCGGTCATTGGGGATGATGATCAGGGAGTCCACCTTGGAGCTGAGGTTGGCAATGCCCTCTTCAGCCTGCTTCATGCGGTTGGCGCCTTCGAACTTGAAGGGCTTGGTCACAACGCCGACGGTGAGGATACCGGCCTCATGAGCCAGGTCTGCAATGATGGGAGCAGCGCCGGTGCCGGTGCCGCCGCCCATGCCGGCGGTGATAAAGACCATATCGGTGCCTTCCAGGATCTTGGAGATGGCTGCACGGCTCTCTTCTGCGGATTTCTTGCCGATATCGGGCTTGGAGCCTGCGCCCATGCCGCCGGTGAGCTTCTCACCGATCTGCAGCTTGTTCTCGCACTTGGACTTATTGAGATCCTGACGGTCGGTATTGACCACCACAAAATCCACACCGCCGATGCGGCTGGAGATCATACGGTTGACAACGTTGTTGCCGGCGCCGCCGACACCGATCACCTTAATATTAACTACCTTATCTGCGTAAACTTCGGACATTATTCTCTCCTCCTATGTATAACTGAGTAACAACAGAATATAGTATGCGATTTTTATACTGTACTATTTTACCTTGAAAATTGCTTTAGGTCAATAGAATTTCTCATTTTTAGCAAAATTATTTACATTTTTTCTAAAAATTTTAGTCGTTCAGCTTGACGATGGCCTGTTTTCCCCCGGAATAGGTCAGGTCAATGAGGCCGGTGGCATAGTCTTTTTGCTCTGCGATCACCAATTTCAGGTGCTCCAGCTTGTAGGCCAGGCTGCTTGCGCTGCCCAGGCTGACCTCAAAACGGTCCTCATACCAGAGACTCAGCTGACCGGTGGGAGAGATGCTGACGGAGCGAACCTGCCGGGTCAGCTCTGCCGCCTCGATCTCCTGCAGCAGGGTAAGCATCGTATTGAACCGACTTTGGGAATCAGTCTCCTCGTCGGCAGAGGCAGGCACGGCCCGATCACCAATGACGGGAATCTTGATCTGCAGGGCCTGGATCTGAATCTGCTCAGCAGCCTTTTTGCTATCGATCTGCCTGAGCACCTTGCCATCGGAGGCGATGAGATACCAGCCGCCGCTGATATCGGGGATGGCGTAGCCTGTGGGATGCTCGGTCAGATCGATAACCACCCGGTTGGGCAGCACATGGGATACCTGCACCGTAGCCACATACTCGCAATTGGCCATAATATTCCCGGCAACGGCACCTCTGGACAGGGTCAGGAGGTTATCCCCCTCCTCCACACCGCAGGCCGCCAGAATATCCTCCCGGGAGTAATAGCGGTTGCCCCTGATATCCACGTGCTTCACCCGGAAGAACAGGGTCAGGGTCAAAAGCACCGCCGCAGCCACCGCCACAATGATCAGCAGCCGCCGCCAGAAAGCCGGGCCCAGCCGATGATGGGTGCGTTGCTTTGCCTCCTTGGTCTGCTTCTGCCGCAGCCCCTCCAGGCGGCTATCCTCCTTGCGCTCCTTGCGCTGGCGGTTGGCGGTCTGAGCCGCACGGGAGGTGCGCTCCCGTGGGGGTGTCTTAGTCCGGGGCGGACGCTCCGGCTTTGCCTCCGGGAGCTTCTGCTCCACGGGCTTCTGCTTTTGCAGCTTTTCCCGGGCCTGTCGCTCCTTGCGGCGGCGTTCCGCCTCCAGAGCCGCAGGCGAGGTGCGCCGCTTCCCTTCTCGTTTGTGTTCCATAAGCATTACAGCCCCTCTGTATATTGGATCTGCGCCCCGCAGGTACGCAGTATGGCATCAAAGCGTTCATAGCCCCGGCAAATATGCCCCGCATCCCGGAGGATGCTTCTCCCCGGTGCGGCCAGCATGGCGATAGCCAGGGCTGCACCGCCCCGCAGGTCGGTGGCACAGGCTCGGGCAGGCTTCAGCCGGGGCACACCCTGCACCACGGCACAGCGCTTTGCTGCGCTGATTTTTGCGCCCATGGCGCACAGGGCCGGAATATGCCCCATGCGGTCGGAAAATACAGTTTCCTCAAAGACGGTGGTTCCCTCTGCCGTGGCCATAGCTGCCATCACAGGCGCTTGGGCATCGGTGGGAAAGCCATCGTAGGGTGCGGTACGGATGGGGCTTACCCCACGCAGACTGTGGCAGTGGAGGGATAGCTCGCCGCTCCCCTCCCAGATCCGGCAGCCGGCCTCCTGAAGCACATTTGTCACCGCACGCAGATGCTCCGGCCGGACATTCTTCAGCAGAAGCTCCCCACGGGTGGCAGCCGCAGCGGCCAGATAGGTGGCAGCCTCCATGCGGTCGGGCATCAGCCTGTAGCGGCAGCCCCGGAGCTTTTTGCCGCCCCGGATCCGCAGGACGGAGCTACCGTCTCCCCGGAGCTCTGCGCCGCAGGCCCGGAGAAAGCCCATGAGATCGGCGATCTCCGGCTCTCTGGCCGCATTGCAGATCACGGTCTCTCCGGGACAGGAGAGAGCCGCTAAAAGCAGATTCTCCGTAGCCCCTACGCTGGGGAAGGGCAGGGCGACGGTGCTGGGGCAGAACCGGTCTACCTGACAGTATAGCACAGAATCCCGGAATTGGCAACGGGCACCCATATGGCCCAGGCCCCCCAGATGCAGGTCGATGGGCCGATCCCCCAAGGGGCAGCCGCCGGGCTGCGAGAGCCGGGCCTGAGAAAAGCGGCTGAGCAGCGCCCCTAAAAAGAGAATGGCCCCCCGCATTTTTCCCATCAGCTGGGGCGGGATCTCCCAGCGGTTTGCCGCCGTGCTGTCCACGGTCAGCTCAGAGCCCCTGCGCTGCACCCTGCAGCCCAGATGCTCCAGAATCTCCACCGCCGTATCCACATCCCGTATGTATGGGCAATCCTCGATCACGCAGCAGCTTTCGCACAGCAGAGTCGCCGCCAAAATGGGCAGCACGCTGTTCTTTGCCCCGTGGATGCGGATCTCTCCCCGCAGGGGGCTTCCTCCGATGATTTCATACTGTCCCATAGGCAAACCTCCGAAGAGAGAATTTGCCTCATTTTATGCAAATTTCAGCCTTTCCGTGCCAGCTCCAGAATGATCCTGCAGATGCGCTCGGCAGAGTCGATGACAGCCAGATCCCGCAGGGCCTTGCGCATGGAGCCGCAGGCCTCCCGATCCTCGATGAGAGCCTTAGCGGCCTCGTAGAGACTCTTGCCGTCGCAGTCGCTCTCCCGGATCACCACGGCTGCCCCACGCTTTTCCAGGATCCGTGCATTTTTCTCCTGGTGATTGTTGGTCACATTGGGAGAGGGCACGATGATGCAGGGCGTCCCCGCAGCGGCGATCTCATTGAGGGTGGAGGATCCGGCCCGGCTGATAAACACATCGGCCGCCGCCATCAGGGTGGGCATATTGTAGATATATTCCTGCATGACCACCTTGTCCTGGTCTGCCAAGTCAACCCCCTTTTCCTTCATGAGGTCGGGCATCCAGCGCCATCCGAAGGAGCCTGTGGCATGGACATGGTGATAGCGGCCCTCCTGGCACTCCAGCTTCATGAAGTCCGCCATTTTCTTATTCATTTCTCTTGCACCCAGGCTGCCCCAGGCCGAGACGATAAAGGGCTCATCCTCCCCAAGCTTCAGCTCCTTGCGGGCCTCTGAGCGCTTGGTAAAGACAAACTCCTCCCGGACGGGCATCCCCACGGGGATGACCCGATCCGCATTTTTATACTCGCTGCGGCTCTCCTCGAAGCTGACCAGGATCCGATCTACCTTATCGCAGACCATTTTGGTGGCAAGACCGGGGACGGCATTGGCCTCGTGAAGAGCGGTGGGGATGCCCCGCTTGGCACCCCTTGCGAGCATGGGATAGCTGGCGTAGCCGCCGGTGCCCACGATCACATCGGGGCGGAAATCCCGGATGATCTGGTCGGCACGGCGCAGGGCCTTGCGGATGGTGACAACTGCCTTGATATTATGCCAGACGGCGGAGGGCTTCAGGCTGCGCAAATAGTTGGAAATGGTCACCGTTTCAATGGGAAAGCCCTCTCTTGGAACAAGATTTGTTTCCATTCCGTCATCTGCACCCACAAAGAGGATCTGGGCATCGGGACGTTTTTCCTTTAAGACCTTGGCCACGGCAATGGCGGGATTGATATGTCCCCCCGTGCCGCCGCAGGTGAAAATGACTCGCATGGACAAAGCTCCTTTACTTACGACTTTGGATGCTCCTGGAGATATTCAGCACAATGCCGCACTCGGCCAGCTGCATGATCAGCGCCGTCCCACCCGAAGAGAAGAAGGGCAGGGAGATCCCCGTAGAGGGGAGCAGATTGGTGACCACCGCTACATTGAGGATCACCTGCAGGGCAAGCAGACAGGTCAGACCGGCTCCCAGGAGCATGGAGAAGCGATCCCGGGCATGGATGGCGATCCAGAAGCCACGGAGGATCAAAAGTGCGAAGAGCAGCAATATCACAAGAGCTCCCAGGAAGCCCAGCTCCTCGCAGGCAATGGCAAAGATATAGTCGTTATGCTCCTCCGGCAGATACAGGTACTTCTGCCTGCTTTTGCCGAAGCCCAGCCCCAGAAGGCCTCCGGAGCCGATGGCATATTCGGACTGGAGGATCTGCAGCCCCTTATCCAGGGGGTCTGCCTCGGGATCCAGCCAGGCGGTGATACGGTCGGAGGTATAGCCCCCGGCCAGAAGCAGCGCCAGCAGACCGGCACTGCCAAGGGCCACCACGATGCCCAGGTACTTTTTGTTGATGCCGCCGATGAGCATCATGCAGAAGCAGAGGGCAGCAACGATGATGGTTGCGGAAAAATGAGGCTCCAAGATCAAAAGCCCGGCAATAAGAAGCAGCGCCCCGGCGCAGAGGAAGAAGATCTTAGGGGACTTCAGCTCCTCTTTGTATCGGGTCATGAGGGCCGCCATAGCCACGATCAGGGCAAACTTGGCGATCTCAGAGGGCTGGAACTGGGTGAAGCCCAGGTTGATCCAGCGGGTAGCACCGTTGACATTGGTGCCAAAGAGCAGCACGGCAGCCAAAAGCGCCACCGTGAGCAGGTAGATGGCAAGGCTGTACCTGCGGTACCAGGCATAGGGCACACGGCTCATGAAGAGCAGCACCACCACACCGGCCACCGCAAAGATCAGCTGAGAGATAAAGTAGCCTGCGGGATTTCCCGTCAGGTAATAGGCACGGGCATAGCTGGCAGAGTAGAGCACCAGCAGGCCCACCGCCGTCAGAAGCAGGGTCAAAAGCAGATAAGGCAGGTCCATTATGCCGAGATCGCTTTCTCTAACTCGGGTCGGTTTCTCCTTGGAAAGCTTTCTCACCCCATGCACATGGGACACTGTCTTACCTCCTAAAATTCAGAATCAGAACCAGATGCGCACGCCGAAATAGGCAAGAACGCACATGGCAACGGTAACAGAGACAAAGACGAGCCAGATCTTGATCTCCGACCAGCCGCACATTTCGAAGTGGTGATGAATGGGAGCCATCTTGAAGATGCGCTTGCCGTGGGTCAGCTTGAAATAGCCCACCTGAAGAATATCGGACATGGTCTCGATGATGTAGATCAGGCCCACGAAGAGCAGCACCAGAGGCATATTCAGGGCGAAGGCCAGGCCCACCACAGCGCCGCCCAGGAACAGAGAGCCGGTATCGCCCATAAAGGTCTTGGCAGGATAGAAATTATAGAAGAGGAAGCCTGCCAGAGCGCCGGTCAGAGTGGCGGGGAAGGTAGAAAGACCTGCCTGATTGGCCAGCATGGATACTAAGGTGAAGAAGAGCATGACGGGGGTGGTGACACCGGAGGCCAGGCCATCGATGCCGTCGGTGATATTCACCGCATTGACGCAGCCCACGATGATAAACACCGCCACAGCCAGGTACACCGGCACAGGCACGGTGCAGAGCGCTTCCTGCACAAAGGGGAAACGGAGCTCGTAGCTGAGGTTGCCGCTGAAGTGCATGGCAATGAGGAAAACAGCGGCGGCAGCGATCTGCAGCAGCAGCTTCTGGATGCCGGTGAGGCCCAGATTTCTCTTTTTCTTGACCTTGATGAAGTCATCGTAGAAGCCGATGAGGCCGAACATCAGGGCAAGACCCAGCACCAGCAGATGGGAGTAGTCCCCGGTCCTCAGCAGGGCAGGCAGGCCGGTGAGGGCGCAGAGCAGAGATGCGCAGATAAAGACGATGCCGCCCATGGTGGGAGTGCCACTCTTGCTATTGTGCCACTTGGGGCCCTCCTCACGGATGGACTGCCCGGCCTTCAGGGCTCGAAGCATGGGAACAAAGATCTTGCCTAAGATCAGCGCCGCCAGAAAACCGGCAGCCACCGAGACCAGAACCATCAGCGTAGTTGTATCAAACATTTTCATTTCCTCCGTTTTCCGTATCTGTAGAGAGAAGTGCTAAAACCTGCTCCATTTTCATGCCCCGGCTGCCTTTGCACAGGAGGGTATCTCCCGGCTGCAGGAAGTCCCGCAGCTCCGCTGCCAGGGCGGCATGCGTTTCGTAGGTTTTGGCAAAGCTGAGGCCGCCGTCCAGAGCGCCCCGGACGTATTCCTCGCTGCAGGCGCCATAGGCAAAGAGGGCCTGGGCCTTTTTAGCCGCCAGCTGCCCCACCTTGTAGTGGGCCATGGGTGCATGGTCGCCAAGCTCCAGCATACCGCCCAGGACGGCGATCTTTCTGCCTTGGCTGCTCTCCAGCACCGTAAAGGCTGCCTCCATGGACTCGGGGCCTGCATTATAGCAGTCGGCAATGATGCGGATGCCGCCCTGCTCATAGACCTTCTGACGAAGGCCGGTGTTTTCAAAACGTTTCAGCCCGGCTGCGATCTCCTCCGGCAGCATACCGCAGAGCAGTCCCACCGTCAGGGCCGCCAGCGCATTGAGCACATTGTGCCGCCCCAAGGTGGGCAGCTCCAGGTCGATGGGCTGGCCGAAGGCCTCCGCCCGGATGTAGGTGGTAAAGCCCTCCTCCCGAACCTCCAGGGCACGGACGGGGTTATGGGCCAGGAAGCCATAGGTAATGGCATTGTGCCTTTGGGCAGCACCGTAGAGCAGCTCCTCATCGCCGCAGAATACGGCGCAGCCGTGGTCGCTGAGCCCCTCCAGGATCTCCAGCTTGGCCTGCAAAATGCCCTCACGGGAGCCTAAATTCTCGATGTGCATGGTGCCGATATTGGTGATGACCGCAAGATCCGGCAGGGCGATGGAGGTCAGAAGCGAGATCTCTCCGAAGTGGTTCATGCCCATCTCCAGCACCGCCGCCTCCGTATTGTGCTCCATGGAGAGAACGGTCACGGGAAGGCCGATGCCGTTATTGAAATTCCCCTCGGTCTTGTGGGTCAAAAAGCGCTGCTGCAGCACCGTGGCGATCATTTCCTTGGTGGTGGTCTTGCCTACGGAGCCGGTGACGCCGATACAGCGCAGGGGAAGGCTCTTGCGGTAAGCCCGGGCCAGGGCCTGCAGAGCCTTGGCCGTATCTTCTACATAAATAGCCGGGATATGCTCCCCCAGAGGCTTGGAGGCCAGCACCGCCACAGCCCCCTTTTCCAGAGCCTGGGGGACAAAATCGTGGCCGTCCCGTGCCCCTGCCAGGGCGATGAACAGCTGGCCCTTTTGCAGCTTCCGGGTATCAAAATTCACGCCGTAAAAGGCGATTTCGGCATACTGGGGGTCAAGCTTTCCGCCGATGAGGGCAGCTGCCTGCCCCAAGGTCATGGTTTCTCTTCCCATAAGGCTGCTGCCACCTCCTCCCGTTCGTCCAGATGGAATTTTTCTTTGCCGATGATCTGGTAGTCCTCGTGCCCCTTTCCGGCCAGGACGATGATATCATCCTTCTGCCCCAGGGCCAGGGCAAGGCGAATGGCCTTGCGCCGGTCAGGCTCTACCACATAGGGGGTCTTGGTCTCCTGCATCCCCTCCAGAATGTCTGCAATAATGGCATTGGGCGCTTCCGTACGGGGGTTATCGGAGGTGACGATGACGAAATCGGCCCGGTCTGCGGCAATTTTGCCCATGATGGGGCGCTTGCTGCGGTCACGGTCACCGCCGCAGCCGAAGAGGGCGACAACTCTGCCCTTGGCAAAATCCCTGACGGAGCGCAGCACATTCTCCAGGCCATCGGGCGTATGGGCATAGTCGATGAGGACGGTAAAGTCCTTTCCGGGGGTGGGGACGACCTCGATACGGCCCTTGATGCCCTTTGCATGGGACAGAGCCTCCACTGCCTCCTCCAGGCCGATGCCCAGATTCCGTGCAATGCCAAGGGTCAAAAGGGCATTGCTGACGGTAAAGCGGCCGGGGATGCCCAAGGTCAGGCGGGCTTTCGCCTCCCCTTCCCGGACATCCATCTCAATGCGGTCGGACTCCAGGCGGATTTTCTCTGCCCGGAGATCGGCAGCCTGCCCGGTACTGACGGTATAGACAGCGCAGCTCCCATCCCGGATCATCTGAGGAGCCGTGGGGTCATCCAGGTTAAAGACACCCCGGTCACACATAGTAAACAGCTTAGCCTTGGCCAGACGGTAGTCCTCCATGGTCTTGTGGAAATCCAGGTGATCCTCGGTGAGGTTACTGAAAGCACCCACGCAGAAGCGGATCCCGGCCACCCGATTGAGGGCCAGGGCATGGGAGGACACCTCCATCAGCACATACCTGCAGCCTGCATCCCGCATTTTGGACAAGAGGCCCTGCAGTTCAAAGCTCTCGGGGGTGGTGCGCTCCGTATGGAGCTCCTCCTGACCGATCAGATTGCAAATGGTGCCGATCAGGCCCACCTTTGCACCGGTAGCCCGCTCTAAGAGGGACTTCAGCAGATAGGTGGCAGAGGTTTTGCCGTTGGTGCCGGTGATACCGATCATGCTCATGGCTGCGGCAGGGTTATTGTAGTAGTTCACACCCAGCCTGGCCAGGGCCAGACGGGCATCCTTCACCTGCACCCAGGGGACGGTATCCGGCATTTCCCGTTCACAGATCACCGCAGCAGCACCCCGTGCCACCGCATCGGGGATATATTTATGCCCATCGGTGGCGAAGCCGGGGATGGCCACAAAGAGGTCGCCGGGCTGCACCTCACGGGAGCTGTAGCGCACCATTTGAATATTCAGCGCCATCTCTGCATTGCTCTGCAGCACCTCAATGCCTGCAAGCAGCTTTTTTAATTCCATAGTTCTCTCCTAATCCATTGCCGTGGTATCGGCAAATGTAACGGTGACCGTTGTTCCCCGGTCTACCTCTGTGCCCGGGGGCAGATCCTGGCTGATGGCGGTCACACGCCACTGCCTGGGGTCAGCGCCCTTGGGCTGTAAGTATAATCCCAGATCCGAAAGGCAGCGGGTAGCCTCCTCCAGGGTCATGCCGTAGAGGGAGGGCACTGCCGGGCGATCGGTGGGCATAGAGTCATCGGTATAGAGCAAAACCGTTGCGCCGCCGGGCAGGCGGTTGCCCGCCTGGGGGATCTGGCTTCGGACGGTGCTGCCGCTCCCCATCAGGCGGTAGCTCAGGCCGCTCTCACGAAGCAGAGCTGCCGCCTGCTGCTCTGTCTTGCCCCGGACATCGGGCATCAGGACAGGAGCAGCAGTCTCTCCCTGGGGCTGCACACCCAGATAGGGCAGAATATCCTCCAGCACCGCTCCCACAGTGGGCGCTGCCATAACGCCCCCGGAGATATACAGCCCCGTGGCGGGGTTGGGGGTATCCAGGGCGATCAGCACCACATATTTGGGATCCTCCATGGGAGCAATGCCCACGAAGGAGACGATCTTATCCTTGGTCTGTGCGCCGGAGGCATCGGTCTGGTCGGTTTTCTCCGCCGTGCCGGTCTTGCCGCCGATGCGGTAGCCTGCCACCTGGGCATTTTTCGCCGTGCCCTCGCTGACCACGGACTCGATGAGGCCGCACATGATCTGTGAGGTCTCCTCAGAGATCACCTGCCGCAGGACGGTGGGGGTAGTTTCCTCTACTATATTACCACGATTGTCAAGAATGTGGGATACCACATATGGCTCCATCAAATAGCCGCCGTTGACCACCGCCGCAATGGCTCTGACCAGCTGGATGGCGGTGGGCTTAATGGTCTGGCCGAAGGAGGTGGCAATGAGGTAGCTGGTGCCGTTGGTATCGGTATCGGCCAGGCGCTCTCTGGTATGGAAGATGCCTCTGGCCTCTCCGGGCAGGTCGATGCCCGTGGTCTCCATAAGGCCGAAGGCGCTGTAGTAGTCATAAAGGGTCTCTCCCCCGGTGCGCAGGCCGATATGGGAGAAGGCCAGGTTGCAGGAATTCTGCAGAGCCTGGGCCGTGGTCTGGCCGCCGTGGCCCTGGCTTTTCCAGCAGTTTACCGGCTGGGAGCGGCCTGCAAAGCGCTCTCTGCCGCTGCAGGAGAAGTGGTCATTCAGGCTGATTGCGCCGCTGTCCAGGGCCGCCGCCAGGGTCAGCACCTTGAAGGTGGAGCCGGGCTCGTAGCCATCGGAGACGCAGCGGTTACGCCACTGCTTTAGCCGGGCTTCGGCAACGGAGGCATTATAGAGAGCAAAGGCCTCCGTCCGCTGGTCGCTTCCCTGGGGGCAGCTCTCTGCCTGGCTGTAGAGCAGCTCCAGCTCCGCAGCGGTATCCCCGTCGTAGATCTCCAGGTAGCGGTTGGGGTCGTAGCCCCCCAGGGTGGCCATGGCCAGGATCTCCCCGGTATCGGCCTCCATGACCATGCCGAAAGCACCGTTTTGCACATCATAGCGGTCGATGGCATCCTGCATCTGCTTTTCCAGAGTGCGCTGCACCGTGAGGTCAATGGTCAGAACCAGGCTGCTGCCATCGGTGGCGGCATAGTATTTCTCGTAGGAATAGAGCATTTCGGTCTCGTGGTTGCCCTTAGCCGTTATGATGGCACCGGGCGTTCCCTCTAATATACTGTTATAATAGGCCTCCAGGCCCTCTGCTCCACGGTTTTCTCCATTGGTAAAGCCCAAAAGCTGGCAGGCAGCGCTCTCATTGGGATAGAGCCGGAGGGTATCGGGCTCAATATGCACCCCCACAATGTCATGCTCCTGCACAAAGGCGATGACCGCATCGCAGACCGCCTGCTCCTGCCGGCGCTTGAGTACCTTATAGCGCATGGTAATATCCCCGGCATCGGCGAGGATCTTCTCCCGGTCCAGGCCGAGGATCCGGGACAGCCCATCGGCCAGAAGCTCCGTATCCACAGCATTCTGCTTCAGCTCCAGGGGATCTAAAAAAATGGTATGAACCCCTACGGAGGTGGCCAAAAGCTCCATATTTCGGTCGTAAATATTGCCTCTCTCCGCTGCAACGGAGATGCTGCGTGTTTGATTGCGTATGGCTTTCGCCTCATACGCATCGTGGTCGATCAGCATCATCTTGACCAACCTGCCTGCCAACACGCAAAATGCAAGCACGCCCAGTGCGCCCATCAGCGCAAGGATCCCCTTTCGGATGTCTGTATCTGTAACCCCCGGCTTCTTTCGGGGCGGACGTGGGACTTTCCTGGGAATGTCCTTTCGTCTCACACAAACCTCCTGTATATATGCTTGAAACATGGGCGGCAATTTCCCTTACCGCCCATGCTTGTTCCCCTTTACTATATGCGATGGCTCAGGGGCAGTATGCCGCCTGATGGCCCAGCTGAGAGAGGAATTCCTCATAGAACTGGGCAAAGGAGTGCAGCTCCTCCGACTCTGCGCCACCGTCTACATCCACATAGACGATCTGTCCGGCTGTGGGCAGGTGCATCCCCAGCTCTTCCGCACGGGCAGCCACCTGCTGAAGGTCCAGGGCCGTCTCATAGCGCAAAAGCAGATCCTTCTGCTCAGCCAGAAGGGCATTGCTCTCCCGGCGCAGCTGCGCAGAGGTGCTCTCTGCCTCATAAAGGGCAGCATAGCTGTGGATCATGACGAAGAACATCACAACCACCGCCACGATACCCAGCACCGTCAGAGGCGCTACAGAGACCTTGGCCTGCACCTTTTTCTTGGGAGGAAAGCGTACCGGGGCATCCGGCAGCCGCTTGGGCTGCAGCAGAGGCTGCGCCGCTGTATTCTGATGGATATCATAGGCGGCAGAGCCGTTGGCACGGTAGTTCCTTGCCATAGTCCCATACGCTCCTTTTCGTCAAAGTTTTTCCGCAATGCGGAGCTTGGCGCTCCGGGCACGGGGGTTCTCCTCCAGCTCCTGCTTGCCGGAGACAATGGGTTTGCGGCTGACCAGCTTCACCAGAGGCTTCTTGCCGCAGACACAGACCGGAAATTCCGGGGGGCAGGTGCAGCCCTTGGCCGCCTGCTGCATCTCGCTCTTGACAATGCGATCCTCTAAGGAGTGGAAGGTGATCACCGCCAGACGGCCGCCCTTGTTCAGCCGCCCGAAGGCGCAGCGCATCAGCTTGCTCACAGAGCCCAGCTCGTCATTGACGGCGATGCGGATGGCCTGGAAGCTGCGCTTGGCCGGGTGCTGCTTCTCCCGAAGAGCCTGGGCCGGCATGGCGCTGCGGATCACATCCACCAGCTCCAATGTGGTCTCAATGGGGGCTGCTTCCCTTTTGCGGCAGATGGCTGCGGCGATCTGGGGTGCATAGCGCTCCTCGCCGTATTCGTACAGAATGTGGCGCAGCTCCTCATAGTCCCAGGTGTTCACCACATCATAGGCCGTCAGGCTGTCCTCCTTGTTCATGCGCATATCCAGAGGAGCATCGGCCATATAGGAAAAGCCACGCTCCGCCTCGTCCAGCTGGGGCGAGGACACGCCCAAGTCAAAGAGCATACCATCGATTTTGTCAATACCCAGGTCATCCAGGATCTTTTCCAGCTCGCAGAAATTGGAGTGGACGGTGGTGACCCGATCCAGATAGGGGGCCAGGCGCTCCCGGGCGGCAGCTAAGGCGATCTGATCCCGGTCTACGCCGATGAGGCGGCCGGTGGTCAGCCGTGCGGCGATCTCATAGGAATGCCCCGCACCGCCCAGAGTACCGTCTAAGTAAATTCCATCGGGCTTGATATTCAGGCCCTCGATACACTCGTCCAGCAGGACGGATTTATGTGAAAAAGCCATCAGACTCCCAGCTCCTCCATCACAGCGGCCAAATTCTCGGGGTTGAGATACTTGGCCTCTTCCGCCTCATAGCGCTCAGCCGCCCAGAGCTCTGCCACGCCGGCCTGGCCCAGGAAGATAACCTCCTGGTCAATGCCCGCATAGCGGCGGAAGGACTCCGGCAGCAGAAAGCGGAACTGCTTGTCCGGCTCGCACTTGATCACGTTGGCAAAAAATACGCGGAGCGCACGGAGCTTGGAAGAGGGCATCTCGTTGCAGCGATCCAGCAGCTTCTGCCACTGGGCCTGGGGATAGAGCTTCAGGCAGGCATCGGGGGCCTTTGCAAGATAGAAGGTATCCCCCAGCTCCTCCCGGAGCTTTGAGGGAATGACCAGTCTTCCCTTGGGGTCTAACCCATGCTTATATTGTCCAAACATTCCCTCACCTCGTTCCATTTTCTTCGTTTTTACTCCATTTTACTCCACTACGTCTCCATTGTACTATCAAATAAAGAAAAATGCAATCATTTTTTCACGACAGACGCTACTTTTTTTCAATATTTCAGGGCAAACTCCTTAGAATTCGAATTAATTCAAACATTTGTTTCTATTCATACTACGCAAGACTCAAGCATCCATCTCCGGGGCTGCCGGTTTTGTTTACGTCAGGCTGTTCAGCCGATCCCCTTTTGCGTGATCAAGGGCACGGCTTTATCGAGAGGGACTTACTTTGTTATCATTTTCTACGATTTTGCATTTATCAACTGTTTTACTGAATTTCATCATATTTTTATTGACAAACGATAAACATCGTGATACTCTGGCTATAGAATGACAAATGGGAGGAACTTTCGGCTTATGAAGCACCATACTGTAACCGCAACTATGGGATTTGTGATCTTTTTTATGTTTCTGCTGGCGGCCCTGCTGGTTTTGGCGCCGGGCCTGGCAAGCTGGTATGTGACGATGCGTGCCATGCCCCGGGAGCTTGGGACGGTGATCCTGGTTGCCTTTTATATCTGCTGTCCCCCGGCGGCAGCTGCGCTGTTTTTTGTGTACCGCCTGCTGCAGAATATCCGCCGGGAGCAGACCTTCTGCAGCGCCAATACCCGGCTCATGACGCTGATCGCCTGGTGCTGCCTGGCGGTGGCTGTGGTGACCTTTGCCGCAGCCTTTTGGTACACGCCCTTCTTCTTTATCACCGGGGCCATGCTCTTTATCTTCCTGATCGTCCGTGTGGTACGCAGCTGCTTTGCAGCCGCCATCGAGCTGAAGGAAGAGAACAGCCTGACCATCTGAGGAGGGGCGAATTATGGCGATCATTGTAAATCTGGATGTCATGCTGGCAAAGCGGAAGATGTCCTCCGGTGAGCTGGCAGAGCGCATCGGCATCACCCAGGCAAACCTCTCCATCCTCAAAACCGGCAAGGCCAGAGCCATCCGCTTCTCCACCCTGGAGGCCATTTGCAAGGCCCTGAACTGCCAACCGGCGGATATCCTGGAATACCGCCCCACGGAGGAATGATTTATGAAAAAATGGCTGCTCCCGCTTTTGATCATTGCCACAGTTATCAGCGTTTTCTGCATTCTCAAATTCTGCGTTGATACCTCCCCACCCACTGATCAGGAAGCCCAGGCGATCTTTGATCGGGATGAGGCGCTTTTGCTGGCGGTAAAGGCGTATTTTGAAGGGCTGAACAAGCCGGAGCAGTATGGGCGCATTCGTTGGGATTTGGATTCTCCTTCCGGCTCCTACGGTCATATTCCCCCGGAGAATTCCCCCCTAACCTCTGTGATGGAGCAGATGGAGGACAGGGGCTATCAAACGATTCTGCGGGATGAAAATACCATAGAGTTCCTTTTCTGGAACAGAGGAGCCGATGTCGGCTGCCGGATCGTATATGCTGCGGAGCGCAAAGATATCAACATAGACTACCTGACAGCCTGTACACCGTTGGCTGAGGACTGGTATTACTGCGTTTCCGACTTTAACGAATGGCGCATCAGAAGCACCGCAGAGTCCGTTCCCACTCAGGAGGGCAACAAATGAAAAAATGGATTTGGTTGTTTATTTTGATTGGTGTTGTTTCCTTTGGCCTTCTGTTTTACCTGGAGTCTATGCAGTACAACTACCCCATCGCCATCGACACCGTCGATGCCTTTGGAGATCGGGAATACCAGGTCTGCGTGTCGGGCCAACACAAGCTACTGAGTAACGAGAAACATGCGGTTCTGGTGATCGACTACCTTCGGGGCTATGAAGAGGAGGGGAAATGGGTCTATCTTCTGGGCTCTGACGGCGGCGGCACCCCGGTCTACGGTGTTTTGAACACAGAGAGCAATCAAGTGGAGCTTTATTGGGAGGAGCCGGTAGCGGATGCCTATTTGCGAGGCATCGAAAAAATGCTGGCAGCCGGAGCGGTTACTGTCCACGACAGCTTTGAAGACTTCTCAAAAGAGGCGCAGGAACAGTTGATAATTCTAAAAGAAACCAGCCCCGATGCCCTCCCCAAGGCCTCCATCGCCGTAAATCCCTGACTTTAGGAACTAACAACTAAGGACTAAAAACTGAGGTGTGCCTTCGGCGCGGATTTGGAATATTTCGCCCGTCAAACAGAAATTTGACAAACTGTTTGATGCAGCCAAAGACCCCCTTGTCAAAGGGGGTCGGATCGCCTAAAAGGCGATCCGGGGGGATTCGTGCAGGCAGTACGAATTCGCTGAAAGCCTTACAGAATAACGGTGTTGCGGCGTGCGGAATCCCTCCGAGTCGCCTTTTCAAGGCGACCCACCTCCCTTTGACAATGGAGGCATTAGGCGAAGCCGACAGTTCGATAAACATCTATTTGACGGTACTGCCACGGGAAAACACATAGGTTCGCCCCTACGATATGACCGACAGA
>JAFQCY010000143.1 GCA_017399355.1 Oscillospiraceae bacterium | reverse complement strand
GACACCCTGACGGTTTCCTTTCACACTTTTCTTCCCTCCGAAAACCATAGACTAACGGTTTTTTGACAGTCTGAAAAAGAAGCCGCTGTTGGCGGCTTCTTTGTTCTGTTTATTTTTGCAGCAGCAGCTGGGCCAGGCGGGCGGTTTGGGGGTCGGGGGAACTATTGGTCAGGCGGATACTGCCCCGGCCGCCGCTTCGCAGCAGACCGGCCTCCTCCAGACGGCGGCGGCATTCCCGGGCCGTGCCCTCGGCACCGTCGAAGATCACCACGTCCTCCCCCACCACCTTGCGTATGGCCTGCTCCAGGAAGGGGTAGTGGGTGCAGCCCAGCACCACGGCCCGGGGCTTATGGGCCAGGTAAGGCCCAAGGAGCTGCCGCAGATGGGTCTCCACCCGCTCGCCCTCCAATTCCCCCCGCTCCACAAAGGCCACCAGGCCGGGGCAGGGGCATTTCAGAATGGGGGAATTTTTGGCATAGCGCTCCAGGAGGGCGGCAAATTTCTGCTCCCGGAGGGTGGCATCCGTGGCCATGACCAGTACCGGCTCACCGGGGAAACGGTCTGCCGCAGGCTTCAGGGCAGGCTCGATGCCGATGACGATACGGCCGGGATGGGCGCTGCGCAGGGCATCGATGGCGGCGGCGGTGGCGGTATTGCAGGCCACCACCAGGGCCTTCGCCCCCTCCTCCAGCAGGCGGCTGCCATGGGCTAAGGTCAGGGCACGGATCTCCTCTGTGGGCCGGGGGCCGTAGGGGGCATTGGCAGAGTCCCCAAAATAGAGAAAGTCCTCCCCGGGCATCTCCCGGATCAGCCGCCGCAGCACGCTGAGGCCGCCCATGCCGGAGTCAAATACGGCGATCATCCCCTGCTCTCTCACGGCCCGTCCTCCAGGTCGTAGCTATAGACCACATAGCGGCTCACATTCTCCCACTCCAGGTAGGTGGGCAGCATATAGCTCTCGAAGGAGAACTCGGCGCTCTCCCCCGGCTCTAAGGGCTGCTCCAGATAGCCCCGGATCACGCCGGAGGCTACCTTATTCTGGTCATACAAAATTGCGCAGACACAGACCAGCTCACCGGTCTGCTCCGTGGAATTGCTCACCTCGCCGGAGATCACCATGCCGCCAAAGTCCGTATCCGTCAATTCCAGCTGGGAGAGGCTGTAGAAGGCGGCCTCCTTCTCCGTTACGGAGATGGGGGCATCCAGCTTGACCTGCAGCTGCTCCACCTCGGCCAGATCCAGGGCGATGACATCGCAGTAGTAGCCCACCATGCCGGGGGCCAGGATCTGGGGATAGGCGCTGACGCTGCCGATGCGGCCCACCGTCCTGCCCTCCTGATCGCTGAGCTCCATGGTGCCATAGTCCAGGAAAATATTCTCCGTGCCGGTATTCTCCACCACGCCGATGGCCATGGCCCAGATGGTGCCGGAGGTGGCAGGGTAGACCCAGGCAAAGGTATTGCGGATCACATAGGGATCCGGAGGCTGGGTGGTGGTGGGCTCTGTGGTGGGAGGCTCCGTGGTGGAAGGCTCCGTGGTGGGGGGCTGGGTGGTGGGAGGGGCGGTGCTTTCCGTAGGCTCCGGGCTCGCCATACAGCCAAAGAGGCCCAAAAACAGGGCCAATATGGATAATAGGGCAATACTTCGCTTCATGATACCGATCCTTTTCGAAGGGCTTATCCTTCCGTCTTTTTGCCGGGCTTACGGTTGCGGTAGTAGCGGTGCCTGCGGTGGGGCTTACGGGCAGCGGCCTCCGGGCTCTCCCCGGCAGGAGCCTCTGCAGGGGCTTCCTTCCCGGCCTTTTTCTCCGCCTTGGGCTCGGGCTTTTTCTCTGCCTTGGGGGCCTTGGGCTTTTCCTTCTTCTCCGGCTTTTCCTTCTTCTCGGCCTTGGGCTCGGGCTTCTTTTCGCTCTTCTTCTCTGCCTTCTGCTCGGCCTTCTTTTCCTTCTTGTCGACCTTCTTTTCGGTCTTCTTTTCCTTCTTCTCCGCCTTGGGCTGCTTCTCCTCGGCAGGCTGCTCGGCCTTGGGCTTATTTCCCTTGCGGCGGCGCTTGGCGGACCTTTCCCCCTCCTCCCCCTCCTCTTCGGCAGGGGCGATCTCGCTGCCACGGAACACCACAGGCTCCAGATAGGTGCTGAAGCCGGGCTCCTCCTCCTGCTTCACCCTGCCGCCGGAGATGGGGGCAAGATCCTCGGGGATGGGCTCATCGGTCTTCTTGGCCTTGCCGCTGCGCAGCACGCAGATATCGCAGTTTTTATGGCAGACGATG
The DNA here is from genome assembly GCA_017399355.1 of Oscillospiraceae bacterium. GTDB lineage: Bacteria > Bacillota > Clostridia > Oscillospirales > Oscillospiraceae > JAZOXB01. The sequence continues at coordinate 287 of JAFQCY010000143.1, read as the reverse complement.
GTATCCGGCTGCTTCTCCAGGCGGACATTGACGCTCTGGCGCAGCAGGTTTACATTGGTCACCGTGCCGCGGCCATCGGGGGTATCCACAAAGGACTCCACCTTGGGGCTGTTGCGCAGCAGATCCTCATAGGCCTCCTGCTCATAGTTCAGGCAGCACATGAGCCTGCCGCAGGTGCCGGAGATCTTGCTGGGGTTCAGGCTCAGGTTCTGGGTCTTGGCCATCTTGATGGAAACGGGCTGGAACTCCTCTAAGAATTCGCCGCAGCAGAAGGGTCTGCCGCAGAT
>JAFQCY010000142.1 GCA_017399355.1 Oscillospiraceae bacterium | reverse complement strand
CGTGATGCACGCCTCCGGCGCGTGGGAGGAACGCATCGCATCACTTATCACAGCGCAGCTGCAACACTTATCACTTTATTGCAGGCAATCCGAAACACGATTAAGATGCAGGCTTCGCCCGTGATGCACGCCTCCGGCGCGTGGGAGGAACGCATCGCATCACTTATCACAGCGCAGCTGCAACACTTATCACTTTATTGCAGGCAATCCGAAACACGATTAAGATGCAGGCTTCGCCTATGATGCACGCCTCCGGCGCGTGGGAGGAACGCATCGCATCACCGATCACAGCGCAGCGACATCACCGATAAACAAATTTCGCACCGGGAACGTATATTCGCTATGGCTCCGCTTGTGTTGTAAAAATATAAGTTGACATATCAAAGCGGCTGAAGTATAATCTACATATGACATATTTCGATATGGAGGAGCCTATGCTGCATCGATATGAGCGGTTCTCCGTTGCCATTGCGGAGATCGAGCGCTGCCGACACAGGCTGACCGCAGCGGAAATGGAACAATACGGACTCAGCAGCCCCCATGCCGTATATCTCAATGCCCTGTATCAGTATGAGGAGGGGCTTACGGCGGTGAAGCTGGGGGAGCTGATCAGCCGGGATAAGGCGGATGTCTCCCGGGTCGTTGGCCAGCTGGCCAAGAAGGGCCTGGTTCGGAAGGAAGCCACCGGCGGCAATCTGTACCGGGCAAGGATCAAGCTCACCCGGGAGGGCAAGGCGGTTGCCCTTCATGTCCGGGAGCGGGCTGCGCTGGCGGTGGAGCTGGCCGGGGAAGGTCTGGCCGAAGCTGAGCGTGAGATTTTCTACTCGGCTCTAGAGCGGATCACCGCCAATCTGCAGGAATTATCCAAAGAGGGTCTGCCGAAAAAACAGGACTGACAAGATCTTGTCAGTCCTGTTTTTTTGCTACCGGTACAAGGAACGGGGCTATCCCGGAGCGAGCCGTTTCCGTGGACGAGCACGCTCATCGCCCGGTGAGCTGAGCATGGGCAGAGCGCATAATCTCAGCAGTGAAACATTAGTCAAAATGCAGAATTCTTGTTTCCCTTGTTTTTTTCCAGCGATTTTCCTTGACATCGAGTGAAATGTATGATATAAATATTCCTATCCTATTATAATAATGGCATAATGTGCATATTTAGGTGGGTAAAACGACCCATTCTTTGTGCAAGTCGGACAATTTTCAGAAAAATATGGCATGAAGTTAGCTTAGATATAGAGTTTTCAGAAATCAGATAACTTATTACGAGTTACATTGCTTATTTAGCATGCTCGGGCGGGTGCGGCGCAGCACGTTCGGCCGGCGGAGAAAGGGGCAGTTGTGTGCAAAGGAAATTCAGTATCCTGATCCTGATCGTTTTGTTCTTGGGTTCCATTGGCGGATGCGGCGGCACGGGAAATGAGATCCCTCCCGTAGAGACCTTTCCTGTGGAATCCAATTCGTTTCCCTCGGGCTCTTATTTGCCGTCTGAATCGGAGAGCCTGCCCCAGGAAAGTGGTGAGCTCCCCATCCTGACGGAGCCTGCTTCCGACTCGTCCGATGCCCAGGCTACGGAATCCTCCGTGAGCACCACCGATCCCGCTCAGACCACCGGCTCCACCGAGCCGCCTGAGACTACGGCTGGCCCTACGGAGCCGCCTGAGACTACGGCTGGTCCTACGGAGCCGCCCGAGCCCACCGATCAGACAGAGACCCCCACGGAGCCGCCCAAACCCACCGAGCCCACCGAGCCTCCCACCTATGAGACGGTACCGCCCTCGGAGGACGGTTCTGTGGTGCTGGAGGAGGGCAAGCTGAGCTTCAGCTCCTGCGGCAGATATTCCGGCGCCTTTGTGGAGGATGGTTCGGATCGTTATGTGGAGAATGTAGCGGCCATCCTAGTGACCAACCGCACAGAGGAGTATCTGACCTATGCGGCGCTGGAATTTGAGATCAACGGTGTAGCGGCCAGCTTTGTGCTGACGGGACTTCCTGCCGGGGCTTCGGCCTGGGTGCTGGAGTACAGCGCCATGGAGATCGGGGCCGGGGCGAAATTTGTAGCCCTGGACTCCGTGATGCAGTTTATTCCCCAGGAGCCCATGGATGCTCTGGAGGTCGTTCTGAAGGACGGCCTGCTCTCTGCGAAAAACCTGACCGACCGGGACTACATAGACGGATACATCTATTATAAGCAGCTGCACACCGACGGCAACTATCTGGGCGGCATCACCTACCGCACCGCCATCGGCGATCTTCCGGCAGGCCAGACCATCGAGGTCACGGCAGGCCACGCAAAAGGGGAGAGCTGCACCGTGGTGCGCATCACGGAAAATCCCGTCTGATACAGTATTTATATATATTACGAATCGATTGATTTTGAAAGGGGAAAACCAAATATGAAGAGGAAAATGAAACGAGCGGCCTCCTTCCTGCTGATGCTGGCCATGGTGCTGGGCCTGCTGCCTGCGTTTGGAATGAGCAAGGTCAGCGCGGCCAATGACAACACCTTTGGCGACACAGACTGGAATCTTTGGGACGACGACGAATGCCCCGAGCTGCCCGACGCGATCTACCGCATCGTGCCTGCGGCAAACCCTGAGTATTCTCTGGACATTAACGCAGCAAGCTGGAACGACGGCGGAAATCTGCAGATCTGGGACACCCTCGCAAACGATGCCCAGCGTTTCTATCTCCGCCGTATCTACATGGATGACATCGCCTCCGGCAGCGGCGACAGAAGAACCATCGTCGCTTTGATGAATATCAACTCCCAGAAGTATGTGGACCAGGATGCCAACTCTTACAATGTGCACCAGTGGGGCGACGCCCCCGATAACGCTTACAGACAGTGGGCACTTCACAAGAACGCAGACGGAACCTACAGCTTTGAATCGGTTTACGGCAGAGGCTTCATGACCATTGATAGCGACTCTTTCTATGCAGGTGCCAATATATGCGTTGCCGCTCACCAGCCGGACAGCATCTTCCAGAAGTTCCATCTGATTGCCGAGTACCCCGACTGCGACCGCTGGAGCTCCAGCACGACCCGCCTGCAGGTGGGCGAGTACCGCATCTGGGCGCCCAACCCCGACAACTGCGGCGACGATATCAGCGTTTACAAAGACTTTGTCGTGGATATTGACGCCTGTGGCACCCATGACGGCGCGAATGTACATATGTGGGAGGACGGAGGCCCAAAGGACCTGCAGCAGATCTTTGACATCCAGAAGGACGGCGAGGGCTGGTATACCATCCGAAACATCAATTCCGGCCGCTACCTCAATACCGACGGTGGCCCCGCCGGCAAAAAGGGCACCAATGTCCATCAGTGGTATGACAACAGCGATGCCTGCAAGTGGGCCTTCATCCCCATCCAGCGTGCCGATGGCCGCCTGAACTACTGGATCGTGAATAAGGCCACCAGCCTTTATCTCAACCGTGCGGCTGCTGCCGCAAACGGCACAAATATTACGCAGTGGTCAACCAGAGTCACCTCGGCTTACGAAAACGGTGCTGTTAAAAACGAAAGCACCGTCGCCTGGGCCTTGCAGCCTTACTACAGTGCCTCTGATATCACCACCACGACCAACGACTCCACCGGCATCGAGCCCTACGGCTTTGACCTGAGCGACACCATCAGCCTGCCCATCAAGATCTATGACTATCCCAATGACGGTCTGCTCTTTGAGTATTCCGAAGACGGCACGGAGGACAACAGAGCCTTCGGTATGCTCCGCGGCAGCAGAAACAGTGACTATACCTCCTGGGCCATCGGGCAGACCACCTACGGCGCAGGCAACTTCCTCGATAAAGAAAATGACAGCCTCGCCACCCATTTTATCGGCGATGGCAAATTCTGGACAGCCTCTCCCGACGGCCTGAACAAAATTTATCAGGTCAATCAGGAAAAGCTGGGCAATGCTTATAACGGCGGCATTCTGGACCTGAACTATCTGACCCAGGAATTCGGCTACAGCGTTCACGGCAAAATGACCTTGGGTATGGCCACCATGGGCCTCATCAAGCCCACCCTCCGCATAACGGAGGACGGCCACCGCCTGCTGGAATACAACGACGAGACGGTTGCCTATATTGCAGACATGCTGGAAAAAACTCTGCGCAACAGAGAGGAGTTCTGGATATCGCGAACCATTGACATCCCCCTGGGCACCCACGAATACCTGAGCCAGATGGGCTACAGCGATGACCTTGCGGGCATGATGCTGTCACAGCTTCAGGCAAGCAACGGCAACGCAACCCCCGCCTACAGCGACGATAACAACGTCAGAAGAGCGCAGATCTACGATCATCTGGCAGCTACGCTGAACAAGGGCGACCAGCTCATCGGCACCTGGCACGAATGCAAGAACAATATCAACACCTACACTGACGCAGCCTATTTCCTGCTGAACAACCTGTTCTATCCCGGCTCCTACAATATGCCCCAGGATGACTTTGACTACCTGGTGCTGACCAAGGCCAACCTCTCCAACGGCAAGAGTGCCTATGTGTTCGACTCCGGTTTCTCCGATACCGTGGACCACGACACCAATACCAAGAGCGCCGTGAAGTACGACTTCGATGCCAAGACCATCTCCAATACCAGCATGCTGGGCAAGCCCGGCTACCGCTTCCTGGAGTACTACACCACCCCGAGCTATGCCTTCCTCCCTGTCTGGAACGAGGATCGGACCTCCCAGACCGCTACACAGGATCCCTACAGCACCGCCAACAACGGTGAAGCCACTCACCCCCAGAGCTACAACAACAAGAACTTTAACTATGTTCTGCAGTGCAACGGTGTCTTCACCTATGACGAGAACGACGGACTGTACTTCGACTTCTCCGGTGACGACGACGTGTACCTGTTCATCAACGGCCAGCTTGTTCTGGATATCGGCGGTGGGCACTCCGTCACCACCGTGGAGATGAACCTCAACGACTATGTCTATGAGGCCCGCCGCAATGTAGCCACCGGCAACCCCACCCCCCGTGACCTGGCTCTGGCCCTGGAAGACGGCAAGGAGTACAGCTTCGACTTCTACTATATGGAGCGCCACGGCTACGGCGCCAATATGCGTATTGCTACCAACATCCGCGTTTCTGACCCCAATGTTGGCACAGAGAAGAAGGCATACCAGAATGACCGGGAACTGAGCTACGGCGGCCTGGTGGATACCGCCAGCCCTGTAGAGTACAGCTTTAAGCTGTCTAACCCCGCAAACTCTCTGGCGAACCTCTACCATCTCAGCTTTACGGACAGCAAGCTGGCTCTGGAGCTGAACAGCCAAAACGGCCTGAGCCTCAATAGCAGCAAGGCCATCAACAGCGCAGGCACCGCCCTGACCGCTGCGGATCTGAAGATCTACTTCACCAATCAGAAGGGTATTACCCAGGAGATCGTTCTGGACGGCACCACCGCCGAAGAGCAGAACGAAGCCCTGAAGACCTTCCTCCGTGAGGTCAACGGCGACGGTCTGCTCCCCGGCTGCAGCGTGGAGATCCGTGGCGTATTCTGCAAGCTGGCAGCTTCTGACTTTGAAAGCGGCCGCTTTGCCAATACCCTCTTTGTTACTGCCAACAGAAATGCTGACGGCTCCGGCAATACCTATCAGGCCAGCGACAATATGGTCGTCTGCAAGGCCTCCGGTCCCCAGTACTACCAGTGGGGCGGCAAAACCCTGAATGTTACCAAGGATGTCTTCACTGCAGATGTCAATGAGCTGCTGCAGAATGAAAACAGCGCCCTCTTAGAGCAGATCGCTCCCGCAACTTCGCTGGGTACCGTCAGCAATATGCAGCTGTGCGACATGAGCGGCAATGTGACCTACAGCAATTATGTCACCGTTTCCGCCTCCGGTATTTCCATCTCCTACACTGCCCCCGGTGCCTATGTTTTCTATGTCAGGGTAACCCAGAGTGACAACAGTATCGTTGTGGTTCCCGTGCAGGTCTATGTGACCACCGTAGAAGACAGCGTGTTCGTCCTGGACTACGGCCTGAAGGTAGACTTCAGCGCCGTGCTGACGGCAAAGGACAGCCTTGCCGTCCCCGGCCGCACCACCGCCTATGCCTTTGAGGCCATCAGCCCCGATACCCCCTCCTACGGCAGCAACCACATTACCTTCTCTTCTCCCGCCTCCACGGTGAACGGCAGCTACGGCAATTTCGTGGTCACCGATGATCACTGCGTGGAGTACCATCCCGATGGCTTCATGAGCGGCGCCGATACCGTCTACGCTGCGGTGCGTGTCTACGAGGGCACGCCCGGCAGCACCGTCGGCACGGTGGATATCAATAGGGAAGTGGAGATGTTCAAGAAGATCACCGTTCTTCCTGCCAATGTGGTCTACTACGAGGATGATTTCCCCGCAATCAGGTATTACGACAAGGATGAGGACAATTCTGCCAACATCTTTACTCCTGACGGTCAGGGCAGCGGTGCTATCTATCAGTCCGCTGACCAGACCCTGCAGTATGGCTTCGACCATGCCTACGACAGCGGCACCTCCCAGAGCGGCAATTCCGGCCATGTGATCAAGATCCTGGATGCCAATGTGGCAGCGGAGTTTGTCTTTGCCGGTACGGGCTTCGAGCTCATCGGCCGCAGCGTGGCCTCCGATAACTGCGTGATCTATCTGGATGT
>JAFQCY010000141.1 GCA_017399355.1 Oscillospiraceae bacterium | reverse complement strand
TCTGGTTATGGTTATGTATTTCCTCATTGCCCTCCTGGAGGACTGCGGCTACATGGCCCGTGCCACCGTTGTTCTGGACCCCATCTTCAAGAAGGTGGGTCTCTCCGGCAAGTCCGTGATCCCCTTTGTCATCGGCACCGGCTGCGCCATCCCCGGCGTGATGGCCTGCCGTACCATCCGCAACGAGCGTGAGCGTAATGCCACCGCAATGCTGGCTCCCTTCATGCCCTGCGGCGCAAAGCTCCCGGTCATCGCTCTCTTTGCAGGCGCTTTCTTCAAGGATGCCTCCTGGGTGGGTACTTCCATGTACTTTGCCGGTATTCTCCTGATTTTCCTGGGCGCTCTGCTGGTCAACAAGATCGCCGGTCACAAAGCCCGCAAGTCCTATTTCATCATTGAGCTGCCCGAGTATAAGCTGCCCTCCCTGTGGAGAGCCTGCAAGTCCATGTGCCAGCGTGGCTGGTCCTACATTGTCAAGGCCGGTACCATCATCCTGCTGTGCAACGCAGCTGTGTATATTATGCAGTCCTTCAACTGGAGCTTCGAGCTGGTGGAGGAGGGCATGGAGCACACCTCTATCCTGGCATCCATTGCACACCCCATCTCCTATGTGTTGATTCCTGTCATCGGTTATGCCTGCTGGCAGCTGGCTGCCGCTGCGGTCACCGGCTTCATCGCCAAGGAGAACGTTGTCGGCACTCTGGCTGTCTGCTTCGGCATCTCCAATCTCATTGACACCGAGGCGCTGGAAATGCTGGAGGGCTCTGCCTCCGGCATCGCCATGGCCTTCGGCGGTGACACCGGCGTGGCCATGACGGCGGTTGCCGCTCTGGCTTACCTGGTATTTAACCTCTTTACCCCTCCCTGCTTCGCTGCCATCGGCGCTATGAACTCCGAGATCAGCTCCAAGAAGTGGCTCTTTGGCGGCATTGCCCTGCAGCTGGGTGTGGGCTATACCGCAGGCTACTTAGTCTATCAGATCGGTACTCTCATTACCACCGGCAGCCTGGGCGCAGGCTTCGTCCCCGGCCTCATTGCAGTGCTCTGCATGGTCACTATCGTGGTCTATCTCTGCATCCGCTCCGGCAGAAAAGTAAAGCAGCAATACGCTGCCTCCGGCAAGAAGGCCTGATGATCGGAAAGGAGCTGTAGGTTATGACTTTAACAGATGGAATCATCATTGCGGTCGTTGTTCTGATCCTTGGTCTGGCGGGATTCTATGTGTACCGTGCCAAGAAGAGCGGCAAAAAGTGCGTGGGCTGCCCGGATTGCTGTTCCTGCAGCTCCGCAAAGGGCCGGGGCTGCTGCTGCAGCTCCAAAAAGTAAGGTTTCCTCTATATAGATTGATTGATTGGTTTGCAAGCACTTCCCCCAAAAAAGAAACCGCCGGGATTCGGCGGTTTCTTTCATTATCAGGATTCTTTACGCAAGGGACGGAGGTCAAGGATATGAAGGCTGCGGTCTTCCACACGGAAGCGCACATTGAAGCCGGCAAAATCCATGCCGTAGATCCGTTCGGGATCGGACTGGTAGGATGGACGGGGATCCAGCGCCAGAACCTCCAGCAGGGCCTTGCCATCCTCCGGGGGAAGCTGCTCCAGCAGCCCGGAGGGGCACTTGACCTCCAGGCAGGCCTCCGGTGCCTCCCTGGCAAAGCCTCCTATGGCATCGGGGTGGCTGTCGGCATAGGGGATATATGGCTTGATGTCGAAAATGGGGGTGCCATCCATCAGGTCTGCGCCGGAGACCACCAGGCGCATGGCCTCAAGATCCACCTGCTCCAGCTTCACGCAGGACAGGCCAATGGGATTGGGCCGGAAGGGGGAGCGGGTGGCAAAGACACCCATCCGCTCATTGCCTCCCAATCGGGGCGGCCGCACCGTGGGCGACCATTTACTGCGCTTGGCCTCGGAGAACTCCCAAATCAGCCACAGATGGCTGAATTGCTCAATGCCACGGAGGGCATCGGGGTTGCGGAATTTCTCTTCAAAAACGATCTCGGCACGGAGCTCCTTGACTAAACCGCTCTGACGGGGAATTCCGAATTTCTCCGGAAAAGCGCTGTGAATTCGGGCAATATATTCCATAGCTACCTCTTAAAGCTGGGAGAAGATGGTTCCCAGAGACTCGTGGAATACCAGATCGGCCTGGCCGTCATAGGGGGTCTCGTCCCGGTTGATCAGCACCAGCCGCTTGCCACGGTAATAGTTCAGCAGGCCGGCCGCAGGATAAACGGTCAGACTGGTTCCGCCTACGATCAGCAGATCCGCCTTGGAGATGGCGGCCACAGCCCCCATGAGGGTCTTTTCGTCCAGGGCTTCCTCATAGAGCACCACATCGGGCTTAATGATGCCGCCGCAATGGCAGAGGGGGATGCCCTCGGCATCCCGCACGGTCTCCGCCGGGTGGAACTTGCCGCACTTCATGCAGTAGTTCCGCAGCACGCTGCCGTGGAGCTCGTAGACCCTGCGGCTTCCGGCCTTCTGATGGAGGCCGTCAATATTCTGGGTCACCACAGCCGCCAAATGGAATTCCTCCTCCAGCCTGGCCAGTACCCTGTGGGTGATATTGGGCTCAAAGCCCAGGGGCAGCATCTTCTCCCGGTAAAAGCGGAAGAAATAGGCAGGATCTTTCTTGAAAAAGCTGTGAGAAATGATGGTTTCCGGGCTGTATTCAAACTTTTGCCTGTATAACCCGTCTACCCCACGGAAGTCGGGAATGCCGGACTCTGTGCTGACACCTGCGCCGCCGAAGAACACGGCGGATTTACTTTCCCGGATCCAGCTTTTCAGCAGCTCTAAGTTCGTCTTCATCTTGGATCTCCCTGAGGATCTTCTTATCCTCTTTGGTCTCGAATTTCAGCTTGGCGTACATATCGGGTCTGCGCTCCCGGGTGCGAAGGATGGACTGCTTTCTGCGCCAGCGTGCCACCCGTGCGTGGTCACCGGAGCGCAGAATGGGCGGAACCTCCCGTTCGTGCCACACGGCGGGGCGGCTGTACTGGGGATATTCCAGAGTCCCGGCCCAGTGGCTCTCGTCCTCAAAGCACTCCGCATCGGAGAGTACCCCGGGGATCATGCGGCAGACCGCATCGGCCACGGCCATGGCCGGGATCTCGCCGCCGGTGAGAACGAAATCACCGATGGAGATCTCCTCGTCCACGCACTCGTCGATAAAGCGCTGGTCAATGCCCTCGTAGTGGCCGCAGACCAGCACCAGATGCTCCATTTTGGAAAGACGGATGGCATCGGCCTGCTTGAACACATGGCCGCAGGGGGAGAGGTAAATGGTATGCACCGGGCCACCGGCCTCGTCGCAGGCGTGGCACCAGCAGTTATAGAGGGGATCGGCCTGCATCACAGCGCCGTGACCGCCGCCGTAGGGATAGTCGTCCACCTGATTCTGCTTGTTGGTGGTATAGTCCCGGATCTGGTGGGCATCGATGCGGATAATGTCCCGCTCCTGGGCTCTGCCCAGGATGGACTCGCTGAGCACATCGCCCACAGTCTCGGGGAAGAGGGTCAGAATATCAATTCTCATCGGTTGCCATTCCTTCGATCAGGTGGATGCGGACATAGCCCTGGGCCACATTGATCTCCTTCACAAATTCCTTGACACTGGGGATCATATACTTATGCTCGCCCTGGATCACATACACATCGCTGGAGGGCATGGTCAGCACCTCGGTGATCTTGCCGATCTCCACACCCTCCTCGGTGATGGCCCTGCAGCCAATGAGGTCTGCGATAAATACCGTGCCCTCGGGGAGCTTGACATCAGAGCGGTCGATACAGACCACCTGCCCACGCAGTGCGGTAGCCTGCTCCGGCGTGTCGATGCCCCTGAGCTTGGCCAGCACGCAGGTCTTGTGTACCCGGGCATGGAGCACCTCATAGGGCTTGCCCCTGAGATAAAAGGTGTCAAAGTCCAGCAAGAACTCCGGGCCGTCAGCCCAGGGCAGGATCTTGACCTCGCCCTGAATGCCGTGGGTGGAGACGATCTCGCCGGTTTCCAATAAATTTACTGCCATGGTGTCTCTCCTTTTACAGCTTGTCGTAGGTCTTTTCCAGGAAACGCTCGGTCTTGATGATAAAGCGCTCGTGGACGGCACGGCCGATCTCACCGGCCTCATCGTAAGCCACGATCTCAAAGGTCACCTTTCTGCCTGCTACGGCGGTGACGGTAGACTCCGCACGAACCTCCATGCCTACAGGGGTGGCGGAGGTGTGGTTTACATTCATCATGGTACCCACAGAGCTCTCACCCTCAGCCAGGCAGGGGGCGATGGACTCGCAGGCTGCGCCCTCCATCAGGGCTACCATGCAGGGGGTGGCATAAACCAGCAGATCGCCGGAGCCCACGATTTGGGCGGTATCCTCTTTCTCCACCAGAGCCTCAGCGTGCCCCTGAATGCCGACTGTTAATTCCATAAAAAGCGCTCCTTTGCATAATCTCTACCTTATATCATAGCAAAAACCGCTGCGAAGGTCAATTGCTAAATCCGAAACTTGACCTTTTTGCCGGAAAGCATTACAATACAAGGAAAGAAACCAAGAAAAGGAGTGTTTCTATGAAACAGCTTTGGAAGCGCTGCCTCTGCGCACTGCTATTGCTTGCCCTGCTGCCTCTGCAGGCCTTTGCGGTGGAGGAGCTGCCGGAGGTCTATGCCCAAAATGAGGGGGAGGGGAGCTTTGTCCTCAGCGGGGACAGCCGGTTCTACTTTGTCTCCTCCGCTGCTCCGGAGGATGCGGAGGCCCTGCTTTTGATCGCCGGAGAATATGCCGCCTGTTCCTTGCCCCGGGAAACTCCCATGGATATCGTCTGGGGCCCGGAAACCGGAGCAAAAGCATCGGATCTGATGCTGATTTTGAAGCAGGGGCTGCAGCCGGAGAGCTACACGGTGCAGGCAGACGGCCGTGGGGTGCGCATTACCGCTTCGGATATGACCGGCCTGCTCTATGGCGCCAGAATGCTGCTGAAATACTTCTTAAGCGAGGGTGCAACAGAGATCCCTGCCTGCTCCTTTTCCGATACCCCCGATACGAAGGAGCGTACCTTGATGCTGGACTGCGCCAGAAAATACTGGTCGGTGGAATGGATCGAAAATCTGATCGCCCAGCTCTCCTGGCAGGGCTATAATGCCCTGCAGCTCCATCTGGCCGAGGATCAGGGCATCCGCACAGATATCTGGAGCGAGGGCGCAGACAAGAACGGCAATGACTTCTCCTGGCTTATGGGCTATGACCAAAACTGGAACAGCGACTATCCCGACCCCAATGCCCATCGCTACTACACCGCCGAGGATATGCGCCGCATTGCCGCCACCGCTGAGAACTACCATGTTCAGTTGATCGTGGACTACGATGTGCCGCCCCACTGCGATGTCATGACCCGCCGCTACGAAACTTTCGTGGCGGAGAACCCCAACTACAGCTTTACCTATGATGGCATTACCTACAGCGCCGAAGGCATGACCGCCAACGGCGAGACCCGGGGCTATGATCGCATTGCCTATCCCAATGCGGATTTCTTCCATATCCGTGTGCCCAGCACCCGTCAGACCGTGGATGTGACCAACCCCGTGGCCAGAGCCTTCAGCCTGGCCGTGGTGCAGGCCTATGCGGACTTCTTCCATGATCTGGGCTGTACCGCCTTTAATCTGGGCTGCGATGAGCTGTCCCTCTCGGAATCCGATGGCTGGGCGGACTATGCGCTGGCTTACATTCCCGGGGGCAGCAGCTCCTACGATACCCTCATCGACTATGTCAATGAGGTCAGCGCCCTGCTGAAATCCGAGGGCTATACCTCCATCCGTGCCTTTAACGACGTGCTCTACAATGAGCAGATCCATATCGAGCTGGATCCGGATATCGAGCTTCTGGTCTGGAGCTTGTCCGACAACGATCTGGTTCAGCAGTACCTCCGGGATGGCAGAGGGCTTTACAACTGCATCCAGAACTACTGCTACTATGTTCTGCGTGTCAATTCCCAGGGGGATGCCCGCAGCGAGCAAAACTACTGGTGGTCCTTCCACCACTCCACGGCGGAGCTGCTGTATCTGCAGTGGGATCCCAGCCGGATGTACAACTATGATGTATCGGGAACCTCTGTGGCAGGGGAGCAGCTTCTGGGCGGCTATTTCCTGATCTGGGGCGACTTCGGCGGCTACCGGACGGAGGAAGAGGTCTGGTACGGCGAGGATGGCACGGGGGAGTATAATCTCATCGACCGCCTCTGGGCCAACAGCGCCAAGATGCTCCGCTGGGATCTGGATGAGAGCATGAGCTATCCGGAGTTCCGTGAAAAAACCGAAGCCATCCGCTACTATCCCGGCTATAGCCATTGTAGCCAACCTCTTACAGCCCTGCCCCGGGCTCTCATCGTGCAGCATACCGACCGCTCCCGGCTGGAGAGTCTGCTGGCGGAGGAAATCGACAATTCCCTCGGCCTCTATACGGCGGATTCCTACGATTCCTATGAGCTCGCAAGAGCAGCGGCGCAGGCTGTATTTGCAGATCCCTCTGCAGCGCAGTCTTCCGTGGACGAGGCCACGGAAACCCTGACCTCTGCCCGACAGGCACTAAGCTACCGGGTAGCAAAGGTAAATATCCAGGTGGTGGATCAGGACAGCGGTGAGTTTGTGGATCTGATCTTCTTGGAGGAGGGCTTTGGCAGCTTCTTCCTGACGAAGCTGCCCACCTATGCCGGCTACAGCATTACCGCTGTGCATGGAAATGCCACCTATGTTCCAACGGAAACCGGCGGCCTCCTCTGCGGTATGGCTGAATGGGGCGCTACCATACGAATTTTCGTGGGAAGCGTGTAAAAAACTGTTGCCATTTGGGCCAAGTAGGGATATAATTTAAGCAAATTCATTACACAAGAGGTGTCTTTATGGATATCAATGATAAGCTGAATATGACCATGCTCTGCGACTTTTACGAGCTGACCATGAGCAACGGCTACTTCCGCAACGGCATGAAGGATCAGATCTGCTATTTTGATGTATTTTACCGCAATGTGCCCGATGGCGGCGGCTTTGCCATTGCCGCAGGCTTAGAGCAGGTGGTGGAGTATATCAAGGATCTGCACTTCTCCGAGGAGGACATCGCCTACCTGAGAAAGCGCAACCTGTTCCAGGAGGATTTCCTGGATTACCTGCGGAATTTCCGCTTCACCGGCGATATTTTCGCCGTACCCGAGGGCACACCTATCTTCCCCAAGGAGCCCATGCTCACCGTCCGTGCCCCTGCCATTGAGGCGCAGCTCATCGAGACCTATATCCTGCTGATCCTGAACCACCAGAGCCTCATTGCCACCAAGGCCAACCGTGTGGTTCGTGCTGCCCAGGGCAGGAGAGTGCTGGAGTTCGGCTCCCGCCGTGCCCAGGGCGCTCAGGGCGCTATTCTGGGTGCCAGAGCGGCCTTTATCGGCGGCTGCGACGGCACGGCCTGCACCATCTCCGACCAGCTCTACGGCGTTCCCGCCGGCGGCACTATGGCCCACTCCTGGGTGCAGATGTTCCCCACGGAGCTGGAGGCCTTCACCACCTACTGCAAGCTCTACCCCAATAATGCCACTCTCTTAGTGGATACCTACAATACCCTCAAGAGCGGTGTGCCCAATGCCATCCGTGCCTTTAACGAGGTCTTAAAGCCTCTGGGCATTACCAAGTGCGGCATCCGTCTGGACTCCGGCGACATGACCTACCTGACCAAGAAGGCCCGTCAGATGCTGGACGAGGCCGGCTGGACGGGCTGCGAGATCTCCGTGTCCAACTCCCTGGACGAGTATATCATCCAGGATCTGCTCCGCCAGGGTGCGCAGATCGATATGTTCGGCGTAGGCGAACGCCTGATCACCGCCCGCAGCGAGCCTGTCTTCGGCGGCGTGTATAAGCTGGTAGCTGTGGAGGAAAAGGACGGCACCGTCACCCCCAAGATCAAGATCTCCGAGAACGTAGGTAAGATCACCAACCCCCACTTCAAGAAGCTCTACCGCTTCTACGGCAACGATACCGGCAAGGCCATTGCAGACTACCTCTGCATCTATGACGAGACCGTGGACGACAGCAAGGATCTGCTGATCTTTGACCCCGAGGCTACCTGGAAGCAGAAGACGGTCTATAACTTCACCGCCCGTGAGCTGCAGGTTCCCATTTTCCAAAATGGCCAGCTGGTCTACAAGCTGCCGGAGCTGAAGGAGATCCGTGCCTACTGCAAGGAGCAGGTGGAGAGCCTCTGGGACGAGGTCAAGCGCTTTGATAATCCCCATTCCTACTATGTGGATCTGTCCCGGAAGCTCTGGGATATCAAGTATTCCCTCCTGAAGGATAACGCAGGCGGAAACAAGGCATGAGAAAGACCCGCAAAACCAAAACCACGGCCCTGTGCGGTGTGCTGGCCGGTCTTGCCCTGGCGGTGATGTTTTTGGGCGGTGTGCTGCCCTTTGCCTCCATTGCCTGCCCGGTTCTGGCCAGCCTGGTGCTGCTGCCGGTCTATAGCGAGACCGGCTACAAATGGGGCTTTGTCTGGTACCTGGCGGTGGCTCTTTTGGCTTTCTTCATCGCCCCGGATAAAGAGGCCGCCTTCCTCTTCGCGGTCTTTGGCTGCTATCCCATTTTGCATAAGCTCTTTGGCAGGCTGCCCTTTAAGCCCCTGCGCTGGCTGGCAAAATTCCTCTATCTCAACGGAGGTACGGTGGCGGTCTACTGCCTGATGCTCTTCGTCTTCTCCCTGCAGACCGTTACAGAGGAATTTGCGGACATCAAGACCCTAATGCTTGCTGCCCTGCTGGCCATGGCCAATCTCAGCTTTTTGCTGTATGACCTGCTGCTGGATCGCCTTGAGATCTTCTACCATGTTCGGCTGCGGCCCAAGCTCAAGCTGTGATATCATAGAAAGGAACAAGATACCATGAAACGATGGATCGCTCTCTTATTAGTCCTGGCGCTGCTGCCTGTTCCTGTGGCATTTTCTGCACAGAAGGCTGCGCCCCGGCTGATCACCGAGGCAGAGTATGCTGCCGTAGATGTCCTGTGGGAGAACGTCCGGACAGCAGGGGAGAAGGCCACCCGCCAGAATCCCCTGGATGCAATGGTCGCCGCCATTGAGGAAAGCCCCCTGTATGTAGAGGACTCCCTCCAATGGCAGGGGACAGAGCATTTCATCTTTGAGACCACCGTGGGTGTGACCTGCGGCTGGTCCTCTCATATGGCGCAGATCCTGGCCTCTGCCCGTCCTTGGGAGGGAGAAGCCCCGGCAGAATACCAGACCATCTCCTATGGTACTTCCAACCGTACGGAGGCAAAGGATGTCTACCTATTCCAGCCCTATTATGGCATTGACCTCAGCTTTACCACCCAGTACCAGACCGAGGGCCAGGCCATCGCCGAGGCCACCGGCGGTACATACCACCTCTATACCGGTGCGGCTGCCACCATCGATGCTGTTGCCGATGCCATGGAGCAGGGAGCTGTGGTGATCTTCGACAGCCACGGCGACACCGACTATGCCGGAGCCAACGAGGACTATACCTCCGGCGCCACCACCTCCTACCTGCTGCTGCATACCGGCGAGGGCCTTACGGAGGAGGACTATGCCGTAGACAATGGTACGAAGCATGCCGTCTATTACGGCAGGGATTACAACTCCGGAATGCGGCTGTATGCCGTGGACGGTACCTGCATTGCCAACCATATGGAGAAAGATGCCCCCGGCAATCTCCTCTGGATGGCTATCTGCCTGAGCATGGCCACAGACGGCCTCCATGCCCCCCTGCGGGAGCGTGGAGTGGCCGTAGCCTATGGCTACTCCCAGTCCGTCACCTTTGGCGGCGACTACTGCTGGGAGGCCTGCTTCTGGGACGAAATGTGCGAGGGTGCTCAGGTGCAGGAGGCCATCGCCGCCATGAAGGAGAAATACGGCTCCTGGGACTATAGTCCCCAGATCTATGCCGCCAACGGCTGGACCAGGGATCAGTATTGCTGCACCAATCTCACCCAGGCCCGCCGGAATAAGGCCGCCTTCCCCATTGTGGTCTCCGATGAAGATGTTTATCCCGGCCAGGGGATGGTGGATGGGCTGCAGACGGTCTACAGCACCTGGAAGCTGGGTGTGGAATATGTCCTGACCTCCCGCTCCAATGACAAGAGCCTGGGGACGGTGATGCAAATCGGCAATACGGTAATGGCAAGCCCCATGGATCATGCCTACATCTCCGGCTGGAGCTTAGAGCCTGAAGGGGCGGCTCAGGTGGTGCAGAGCGGCCGGGACTTTATGGTCTCCGACCTCACCGCCGACTGCTGCCTGACCGTGGAGTTCGCGGAAAAGCCTAAGGCTGTGGTCAGCTTCCATGTGCCAGAGGGCTGCAGCAAGGAGACTGTGACCCTCTATTTGGGCGAGACCATCACCCTGAGTCCCCCGGAGGGCACGCCTGTGGCAGATGCCCATGCGTATAGCTTCCTGGGCTGGGCCCCGGAAACGGTTGCGGATACCTCGGAGGAGCCCTACTTCCTGACGGATCGCTATACCCCCGACCATACGGAATCCACCCTCTATGCCCTTTATACCTACACAGAGGGGGATACGACTTACTATACCACGGAGCCTGTGGGCCGCAACTGCCCCTCCGCAGCCTTTGTGGATGTGCCCGAGGAGATCTGGTATCACGATTCCGTGGACTATGTGCTGGAGCACGGTCTGATGAAGGGCATCTCGCAAGACCGCTTTGATCCTGATGGAAAGCTGACCCGTGGCATGCTTGCTACCATCCTCTACCGCATAAGCGGAGCACCGGAGAGCGGCGAGCATCCCTTTACCGATGTTGCAGAGGGCCTGTGGTACTCCGAGGCCATTGCCTGGGCCTATGAGAGCGGCGTAGTCAAGGGGATCGATGCCCGGACCTTCGCTCCCAATGCCCCTGTGACCCGTCAGCAGGCCGCCACTATGCTCTACCGCTATGGCATGTCCCTGGGGCAGGAATTGAGCCCCCGGGGTGATCTGAGCGCCTTCCGGGATGCCGACCGGGTGGGCGGCTATGCCCATGAGCCCATGAGCTGGGCCGTAGGGGCCGGGATCATCAATGGCGTGGGCCGGGATCTGCTGGAGCCCGAAGGGACGGCCACCCGTGCCCAAATCGCAAAAATCATCAGCCTTTGGCTGGAACTGTCTGA
Organism: Oscillospiraceae bacterium; assembly: GCA_017399355.1. Classification (GTDB taxonomy): domain Bacteria; phylum Bacillota; class Clostridia; order Oscillospirales; family Oscillospiraceae; genus JAZOXB01. Next base: position 13,737 of record JAFQCY010000141.1, on the reverse strand, counting down.
AGCAGGGGAGGGAAGCTGATGCTCATACATCCGGATCGTTTTATCTGCACTGCCCCCTACCGCCAGGGGTTGATCCAGGAGGGCTGCCCGGTCTATATCCATTGCAGCCGGGTCTGTACCGATCGCCGCACCGGTGACCGGTTTCTCCAGCTGCGGCTGGTCAACCGCTGGGAGCGGGAGATCAGCAGCCTGATCCTCTCGGTGGATGCCTATGATGCCTGGGGAGCGCCCTGTGGGCAGATCTCCGGCCTGATCCTGCCCCAATGCAAGGCGCAGCCGCACAGCATATTCGGGGAGGATCGGCTCATTGCCCTGGGGAAATTCCGTGGGGCCAGGATCGAGGTCACGGTGGAGCGGGTCAGCTTTTCCGACGGCCTGTGCTGGCGCTGCGGCGCTGCCGCAAGCCCCCGTCTCCTGGAGGAGACGGACTGGGCGCTCTGCGCCTGCGGCCTGCCCAATCCCCCGGAGCAGCATAGCTGCGACCTCTGCGGTAGAGCCCTTCATGAGCCCGAGGCACCGCCTGCGCCCCCTGCACCGGTGATGGAAGAGCCACCCGAGGAGCCGCTCCTGCCGGTGCCTGCAGCCAAGCCCCAGCCCGTTCTCCGCTCTGAGGAGGACCTCCGGGAGAGCTGCAGCGCCTTCGTTCTGGCTGCTGAGGAGTATGAGGAAGAGGAGGAAGAGGACGGTGTACCCCGCTGGCTGTTCGTGCTTCTGTGCGTGATCGGCGGCCTTGCACTCTGCGCTGCTTTGGCCTTTTTGTTCTTCTTCCTGCGTGGTGCAAATTTGTTGTAAAAGAAACAAGTTTTTTTCGAATTCCTATTTACAAAGTCATTTTGAAGTGATATACTTCTATCAGGTGGAAAGCTGTAATATGCAATTACCGAAAACCTTAGAAAGCAGGATATAATTATGCCCCAATTTGTACAGACTCCGGAACAGAAGGCTCTGATCGAATCTCTGGTCAATGAGCTGCCCGTGTACCGCAAGAAGCTCCGTATGTCTCAGGCCGACCTCGGCGAGGCTGTTGGCAAGAGCCGCCAGAAGATCTCTGAGATGGAGCGCGGAGTTGCGCCCCTCGGCTGGGATACTTATCTCGCAATCCTGATGGTTCTGGGTGCCAGAGGCGCTCTGGAAACCAAGGGCAGAGACGGTGACCGTCTGGCCGCAACCGGCAAGCTGATTGGCGGAAAGATCCGCTTCTGAGAGCCAACTAAAAATGACCGAAGCACCCGCAAGGGGACTTCGGTCGTTTTTATCCCATATATCGAAAAGAAGCTGCCCCAAGCTCAGGGCAGCTTCTTTTCTTATGCTTTGGCACGGGCGGGCTTTTTGGCGGAGTGACCGTACATCAGCATACCGATCAGCACGGTGACGGGCACGGCCAGGATCACACCGATGGAGCTGGCCAGGGCCTGGACAATCTCAATGGCAAGGAAGGCGGAGGACATCAGCTCGTTCCAGGTGGGGCCCAGAGAGGTGTAGTAGATCATGGATACCAGGCTGCTGCCTGCCAGGGCCAGGATCAGGGTGTTGGTCATGGTACCTACCATATCACGGCCGATGTTCATGCCGGATTTCAGCAGCTCCTTACGGGTCAGCTCGGGATTGACGGTGATCAGCTCCTTCATAGCAGAGCTGATGCTCATGGCTACGTCGTTGACAGCGCCCAGAGCGGCGATCAGGATGCCGCCTACCAGCAGATCCTTGATCTGCAGGGAGTGCAGGGGATCCTGCAGAGTCTTGTGGTTTACCAGGGCCTCCACCGCAGGCTCGGCATCGTTCATAATGAAGCCGTTGACCCGCAGCACAGCGCCGGCGATCTGGGCAAAGACCATGGCCAGGACTACACCGGAGATGGTGCCCAGCATGGCGCAGACGGATTTTTTGTTCACACCGTCCAGAATGGTGAATTCCACCACGGTGATAAAGACGCACATTCCCATAATGCTCATCAGGGTGGGCCAGCCCTTGAGCAGCAGGGGGATCAGCACGGAGAAGAAGCAGACGAAGGTCAGCAGCAGCCCCAGCAGGGACTTGGCGCCGATCTTACCTCCTACCAGAACCGTGATCAGCAGAAAGGCCCCAAAGACGATCAAGAGGGGAAGCGTGCGGTCAAAGGACCAGATCATAGAGCTGGAGAGCTGCCCCTCCTCCAGGGACATGGCGACGATCACGCCGTCACCCACATCCAGCACCGTGCCGTAAAGCACGCCCAGATCATTCTTCATCTGATAGCGGCTTCCCTTGAAGCTGCCGCTGCTGAGCTCCACGGTGACGATCTGGTTGCCAACGGGCATATCCTCCATCTCCTGGGAGCCCCGGTAGCTTTCGGAATCCACGGATACCACCTTGCCCCGTTCGCAGACTACACCGGTGATGGCCTCAACGGCTTCGCTGCCCGCCCCGGGATTGGCCAGGGAGTAAAAGAGCAGGAATACAAAGCCGGAGATCAGCAGGATCGTCAGGGCCAGCACCTTAGAAAAGCGCTGCTCCAGGGAGGAATACAGCCGGGACAGAGATTCCTGGGCCTGCTTCTTCTCCCGGTTGGAGCCTGCGGAGTTATGCAGGGCGATCTCCTTCAGAAGTCTCAATGTACGCAGGGCGAAGAAGCCGACAGCAATGCCTCCCAGCAGGATCAGGCTCAGTACGATTCCGTTGATCCAGCTCAGGCGATGGGTCAGGGCAAAGAGCAGCAGGAAAGCTGCCCCTGCCAGGGCGGCCGCAGCCCCAAGTGAAAGGACAAAATACCATAGTGGCTTTCTGTATTTCAGCATCTTAAAAGCCTCCGAATTCATAGTGCTGATTATTATAGAGCATCCTGCAGAATCTGTCAAGGAAAGGGTTTTTGACCCCACTGCGGCAGCTTCCCGTACGGGGCTGGGAGGGGAGTCCTCTGCTCCCGGAGCGAAAGCCGGTATCTGGCAAAATAGACAAGAGAAAAGAAAGTGAATAATATCAAGATTTTGCAGAATATATGTGTAATGTTAAATTTATTAAATTGTCCGGATTTTCGTCGTCCTTTGTGAATCTACACAAAAAATATAAAAGTGATTATTTCTGCTTTTTTTTGGTAGAATTTCAGAAAAAAATATGATATCATTGCAGTATTACTATAGGTATCTTTATGCCCATAAGTGCGCCTGTGTGCAGGTGCGCTCCGGGTGCAGAAGATCCTGCGAATCATGAAGGAGGAAACACAATGAGAAAGCATCTCAAGAGAACGATCTCTATGCTTCTTGCCGTGGTCATGGTTCTGGCGATGCTGCCCAGCTTTGCGCTGGCAGCCCGTGAGACCTTTACGGTGACCCCTATTGAGGGAATCCCCACGGCCGGTACTGCTTTTGTCATCTACCACTCTACCGGTGTAGTCATGGGCTCTGAGTCCAATGCCGGTAAGACCGCAGGTGCAAACGCATATACCAATGAAGAAACTGCCACCATCCAGGTGGAGCAGGGCGCCGGCGTCTATAAGCTGGAAGCCAACTCCGACGGTACTTATTACCTGACCTGCGGTGGTCGCTACTACACGGCCAGCTCTACCAGCAAGGCGGACTTCACCACCTCCACCGGCAAGGGCTCCAAGTGGAAGATCGAGACTCTGGGCGATGGCTACCGGATCGCCAATACCGATTTCCTGTACTCCGGCAATCCTGCCTGTCTGGAAGTCTACAATGGCGCATTCAGCCCCTATGGTTTCCAGGCTGCCAACGAGGGCCTGTACACCATGCACTTCTATGCAATCAACGAAGCCGCCGTTGACCCCGATGGCGACGGCTACTCAGGCGTGAAGCCCACCGCAGGCAGCAAGCCCGCCAACGGCTCCAAGGTCGTCATTTACAATGACTACGGCGGAAAGGCCTTCGGCCCCCAGACTGACGATGCTCTGGCTCCCAGCCTCATCGGCATCGACTCCTACCTGGACGATGACGGCAAGCTGGTGCCCGGCAACGGCGCTCTGATCTTTGACGTCCATTTCGACGGCACCTACTACACCTTCGAAAATAAGGGCAACTTCCTCCGCACCTCCCCCAATGAGGGCCAGGAGAATGCCGAGTGCCTGTACTTCGATACCGTAGAGAGCGACTACACCAAGTGGACTCTGGAGGAGTGCACCGGCGGTTACATTATTTATAATAAGACCGCAAAGTATAAGAACAACTCCGTCTGCATCGAGTTCTTCAGCGACTCCTTCTCCGGCTGGACCTACAATGGCTCCGTGAACCTCTTTGCCATGCGCTTCTTCGAGGTCACCGATCCCCATAACCTGGGCTATGTTCTCAACCCCAAGATGGAGATCAAAGCAGAGAATGCCTTCATTGGCCTGGACTACGAGTTCGAGGTCGAGCTGGACGAGCTGACCAAGGTCTCCTCCATCTCCATGAGCTACTCTGTGGACAGAGGCGCTCCCAAGACCCTGACCCCCACCACCGTAGACGGCTATGAGTACACCTACACCATCCCCAGCTCTGCCCTGAAGAATAAGTCCAGCCTCACCATTGAGGGCACTGCCACCAATGAGTACGGCATGACCTATACCGCAAGCAAGACTGTGGAGATTAAAGATGAGCCCATCATCTCCTCCGTATCTCCTCTGCCCAATGCGGCTACCAATGCAGAGAAGCGCCCCGAGATCCTGGCTAATATTGTCAACTGCGGCTCCAACCCCACCGTAGCCTTCACTATTGACGGCGCCGCTGTTACCCCCACCGTGACCGAGAGCAAGATCTCCTACAAGCCCGAAGCCGATATGACCGACGGCCGCCACACCGCTGCGGTCTCCGTCACCCGTGCCGATGGCAAGAAGGCCGAGATGACCTGGTCCTTCTTCGTAGGCGAGGCCGGCATGAGCCTGTACTTCGGCCAGATGCACTCCCACACCGCCGAGTATTCTGACGGTGCCGGTACTCTGGAAGATGCTTATGCCTATGCACAGAATGCCGAGGATGTCGACTTCCTCTTCGTCACCGACCACTCCAACTACTTCGATACCACCTCCACCGCCACCACCACCAGCTACTATGATCTCAGCAGCCTGAGCACCTCCGGCTCCACCACCAAGTGGGAAGAGGCCAGGGCCACTGCCCTGGAGTACTGCTCCGACAGCTTCCTGGCTATGTACGGCTATGAGATGACCTGGTCCGGCGGCCCCGGCCATACCAATACCTTCAATACCTACGGCACGGTCTCCCGTAACAACTCCGCCCTGAATAACAAGACCGGTTATGCCGGTATGCATCTGTACAATGACCTGATGGTCAATGCAGACAAGGGTCTGGATGTGGACGGCAACCCCGTGGCAGAGGGCGTGCAGACCAAGTACCTGGCCGATGCTCCCGTTGTCTCCCAGTTCAACCATCCCGGTACCACCTTCGGTACCTTCGATGATTTCGCAGGCTACACCCCCACCCGTGACACCGTCCTGAGCCTCATCGAGGTCGGTAACGGCGAAGGCGCAGTGGGCGGCAGCTCCTACTGGCCCAGCTACTCCGAGTATGACAACTGCCTGGCCAAGGGCTGGCACGTTGCTCCCACCAACAACCAGGATAACCACAAGGGTAAGTGGGGCGATGCCAATACCTGCCGTGACGTTGTCGTCACCGATAACTTCACCGAGGCCGGCATCTACGAGGCTATGTCCGAGCGTCGTGTCTATGCCACCGAGGACCAGAACCTCCGCATTTACTACTACCTGAACGATAACCTCATGGGCGCCATCATCGACACCGGTGATGAGACCATCAAGGATGTCCACATCGTAGCCAGCATCTCCGATCCCGATGGCGAGAAGCTGGGCAAGGTGCAGGTCATCGGCGAGAACGGCCTGGTGCTGGCCTCCTTCGATGCCCCCGGCTCCACCTTCGAGCTGGATACCACCCTCCCCAACACCGATGCTTACTACTACCTGAAGATCACCCAGGCTGACGGCGATATCGCGGTTACCGCTCCTGTTTGGGTCGGCGTTGCTACCCCCATCGTGGCCGACATCGATACCGATGCCGCTCTGAGTGTGGTTGGCCAGACCGAGACCATCACCGCCTCTGTGGACAATGCTGCTGAGGCTGACTACACCCTGAACAAGATCGAGTTCTCCCTGGTTATCGGCGAGGAAGAGACTGTCATCAAGACCATCGAGGATAACTCCGTGATCCCCGCAGGCGGCAAGAAGACCGTCACCTTCGAGTACGAGCGCACCGAGTCCGGCGAGCAGGAGATCAAGGTCGTCTTCTATGGCACCTACAATGGCAAGTCCTTCAAGTGCCAGGCTGTTATGGATCAGAAGGTCTATAAGGCGGACGAGCTCATCAAGATCGGCGTGGACTATGGCCATGGTAACTTCTATGTTTCCGGCGGTTACTCCGATAACATGGGTAACTTCGTGCAGTACTGCGCCGACAATGGCGTTCAGGCTGAGTTCATCCAGAAGGGTGAGTTCACCTATGAGAACCTGAAGCACTACAAGCTGGTGGTTCTGACCGTTCCCTTCGATACCGGCAAGCTGGAGCCCTCTGCCTATACCGCAGAAGAGCTGAAGGCCATTGAGAAGTATGCCGAGCGTGGAGGCAACCTGATCGTCACCACCAAGTCCGACCGTAAGAGCCCCGAGGGCGAGCTGAACTGCGCCAACCTGACCAACAGCATTCTGGAGGTCATCGGTGCCAACGTCCGTGCTGCCAACGGCATCATTGTCGATAACGATCTGAAGGCAAACGAGGCTTACCGTCTCTACTTCTCCGGCATTGAGAACTTCAATGTGGAGCATCGCTTCACCAAGGGCGCCTACACCGCTTCCAATGCCTATGGTACCCGTCCCGCCACCGATAACTCCAGCGGTTTCCAGCTTTACAATGCTGCTCCCATCCTGATCAATGAGGGTGCGGAGGACAAGGTCACCAAGCTGGTAGTTGGCTATGAGTCCACCTGGGGCGCAAGCTACACCGATAACTTCACCGGCTCCACCTACATCCCCCAGTACGGCGCTGACACCGTGACCGCCACCATGGGCGATGTCAACATCATGACCTACGAAGAGCTCTCCGGCGGCGGCTGGCTGATCGTCTCCGGCTGTACCTTCTTCTCCAACTACGATATCAAGGATGACGTGGACTATGCCAATAAGTTCATCGTCCAGAACATCCTCCGTGAGATCACCGGTGCTGATGAGGGCCTGGTCATCTCCGAGATCAGCAAGGTCAAGGCTGTGCCCATCGACCGCAGCGGCGAAGAGTACACCATCGAGGGCTATGTCACCTCCAATGCCTCCGGCTACGACCAGGATACCGCCTTCTTCGACTGCATCTATATGCAGGATCTGAAGGGCAACGGCATCAACTGCTTCCCCGTTGCCGGTAACTACGCCATCGGCATGAATGTCCGTGCCCACGGCGGCGTCACCTACTACTGCGGTGAGGTCGAGCTGAACCTCAGCACCGATTACGACGGCTACATCCGCATCATCTCCGATGATATCCAGATCATCGAGCCCGACGAAGTGGACTGTGTCACCGCCATGGCCGACCGTACCATCGGTAACCTGATGGAGGTCAAGGGTATTGTCACCAATATCCACAAGACCGAAGGTGTCATCGATAAGATCTATGTCCGTGACGCAGCCGGCGAGGCTTGCCTCTTCATCAACGGCTACATCATGAAGGACTACAAGGGTCTGGATAACCTGGCTGTGGGCATGATCGTCTCCGGCGTGGGCATCGGCTCCCGTGACGTGGACGAGACCAGCGCTACCAGCGCCATCTTCTCCCGTCTCCGTGTCCGTGATCGCAGCGAGATCGTCATCCTGGACGATGGCATCCATACCGACTCCCTGTACTTTGACGTCACCGAGGATGCCTGGTACTATGATGCCGTGGTCTTCACCACCGAGCTGGGTCTCCTGAACGGTACCGGCGACTCCCTGTTCGAGCCCGATGCCAACCTGACCCGTGCCATGGTGGCCACCGTTCTGCACCGTATGGCCGGCGAGCCCAAGGCTGCCTCCGGCTCCAGCTTCCAGGATGTCTCCTCCGGCCTGTGGTATTCTGCAGCTGTGGAATGGGCCAGCGAAGTGGGCATCGTTGTGGGTTACGAGGATAATACCTTCCGTCCCGACCAGATGATCACCCGTCAGGAAATGGCCGTCATGCTGGCCAGATATGCCACCAAGGTCTGCGGAATCGAGATCGAGGACAAGGGTACCCTCAATGTCTTCCCCGATGGCAGCCAGGTCGCTGACTGGGCCTACAGCGAGATGGTCTGGTTCGTGAACGTGGGCATCATCCGCGGTATGGACGGCAAGATCGAGCCCAACAGCCGTGCAACCCGTGCCCAGTTTGCTACCATCATCATGCGCTTCATCCAGGAATACAGCCTGTAATTCCTCCCTGTATGTAACCCAAAGGGCTGCCGCAATGCGGCAGCCCTTTTTCTGAGAAGGAGATGAGATAATGGAGCCCTATGTGGATACCGGCTTCTGTGGGCCCTATCTGAAGCCTGGGGAGCAGATCCTCTGGAAATGCAGACCGGAACGGGGACACCTGTTTCGAAAGGGGGATTGGCGCCTGCTGATTCTTCTGGCGCTCTCTGCCGCATATCTGACCCTGGAGCTTTGTGGCCTGATCGATTCTACGTTTGTCCATTACCTGGACTCCAGGCTCAGTTTCATGCTTCGCTTTCTGGGCGTCAATTGCTGCCTGCTCTGCGCTGCCTATGGCTTTTACCGGCTGGTCTATCGACCCTATGTCCGCCGGAGAACCTGCTATGTGATCACGAACCGCCAGGTGCTCTGCAAGGGTCTCCTCCGGGTCAAGACCATGGATCTGAAGGATCCGCTGCCCCTGTATTCCCACTTTTTCCGGGACGGCAATGGCATCATCGCCTTCGGCATGAACAGCCTGATCCCTCTGGTTCATTGGAATGGTTCCCAGAGCATGATCCCGATCTTCAGTCATTTTGAGCTGGAAAACATCCCCCATGCCGAGCAGGTCCTGGATCTGATCTGCGGGGTGATCCGGGATCTGAACGAAGAGGAAGAGCCCTCATAAGCCCTCCGAAAAAAGCGGTCTGCTGCAAAACCGGTGTTTTGCAGCAGGCCGCTTCTGTATATGGATCGCAGGAATCGGGCCCTTAGCTTCTGGGCAGCTTGGCCAGGTTGAAAAGGGTCAAAAACAGGCCGCAGAAGAAGATAAACAGATCTAAGATCCCCAAGGCAAAATCAAAGCTTGTGGGGATCAGGAATAGATTGTAGAGAAGGATAAAGCCGCTGAGTAAGATCAGGCATACGCCCAAAAACAGTTTCAGGATCTGCTTCATAATTTGCCACCTTGTCCTAAATTGATCGCTCCTATTATAGTGCCTTTTCTGCCCCTTGTCAACAATCCCCATAAAAAAGAGCTGTCTCTTTCGAGACAGCTCTTTTTTTAGTCGACGATATCAACCGTAACACGCTTGCCGTCACGCTGTGCAACGGACTTAATCACGGTGCGGATTTCCTTGGCAATGCGACCCTGTCTGCCGATGACCTTACCCATATCCTCGGGGGCTACACGGAGCTCCAGAACGGTATTGCCTGCTTCCTCTCTCTCTGTGACCGTCACGGCGTCAGGTTGATCGACCAGCTGTTTTGCCACGTAGAGCAAGAGTTCCTTCATCGTAAACTCCCTTCAATTAAAGGACGTTAGCCTTCTTCAGGAGAGCCTTGACGGTGTCGGTAGGCTGAGCGCCATTCTTGATCCACTGCTGAGCCTTCTCGGCATCCACAGTAACAGTGGCGGGGGTGGTCAGGGGGTTGTAGGTGCCGATCTCTTCGATGCAGCGGCCGTCACGGGGGCTGCGGGAGTCAGCAACAACGATGCGGTAGTAAGGAGCCTTCTTGGCGCCCATTCTTCTCAGTCTGATCTTAACCATTGAAATTTTCCTCCAAAAAATTTGTTTTATAAAATGAAATATATATCTTCAGGTGCGAGACCTAATGATCACTTACATACCCGGGAAACCGGGGAAACCGCCGCCCATCTTACCGAAGAGCTTACGCTTTTTGCCCTTGCCGTTCATCTGCTTCATCAGCTGCTGCATCTGGTCGAACTGCTTCAGCAGGCGGTTGATGTCCTCCACCTTCTGGCCGCAGCCCAGGGCGATGCGGCGCTTGCGGGAGGAATTGAGGCAGGTGGGGTTCTCCCTCTCGTAGGGAGTCATGGACAGGATGATGGCTTCAATGCGGCCCAGAGCCTTCTCGTCCACCTGGACGTTCTTCATAGCGCCCATACCGGGGAGCATCCCCAGAATATCCTGCATGGAGCCCATGGACTTGATCTGCACCAGCTGGTCATAGAAGTCGGCCAGGGTGAACTTGTTCTGGCGGAGCCGCTGCTCTAATTCGGCGGCCTTCTTTTGATCCAGAGCCTGCTCGGCCTTCTCAATGAGGGTCAGCACATCGCCCATGCCCAGGATACGGGAAGCCATACGCTGGGGATGGAAGGGCTCGATGAGATCCAGCTTTTCGCCGGTGCCGATGAACTTAATGGGCTTGCCGGTGACAGCCTTGACCGAAAGTGCAGCGCCGCCTCTGGCATCGCCGTCCAGCTTGGTCAGCATCACGCCGTCGATATCCAGCCACTCGTTAAAGCTCTGGGCGGCGTTGACGGCATCCTGGCCGGTCATGGCATCCACCACTAAAAGGATCTCGCTGGGCTCTACTTCCTTTTTAATGGACTTCAGCTCGTTCATCAGCTCCTCGTCCACATGGAGACGGCCTGCGGTATCCAGGAACACCATATCATTGCCGTGCTGCTGGGCATGGCGGATGGCGGCCTTGGCGATCTTAACGGGATTCTCCTGGCCCATCTGGAACACGGGGATATCCAGCTGGCCGCCCACCACCTCCAGCTGCTTAATGGCAGCGGGGCGGTAAATGTCGCAGGCAACCAGCAGAGGCCGCTTGCCCTGCTTCTTAAAGAGGCCGGCCAGCTTGGCACCGTTGGTGGTCTTACCTGCGCCCTGCAGACCTACCAGCATCACTACGGTAGGGGACTTGGGGGAGATAGTAATGCGCTGATTCTCGCTGCCCATGAGGGCGATCAGCTCTTCGTTGACGATCTTCACGATCATCTGCGCCGGGGTCAGGCTCTCCATAACGTCCTTGCCCACGCAGCGCTCGGAAACGGATTTGACGAAATCCTTAACGACCTTGTAGCTGACGTCTGCCTCCAAGAGAGCCAGACGGATCTCACGCATGGCTTCCTTGATGTCGGACTCGGACAGACGGCCCTTGCCACGGAGCTTCTTGAAAGCAGCGCTCAGTTTGGCGGTCAAACCTTCAAATGCCATACATTACTCCTTTACGGATGCGACAGCGGATAAGATGCTCTCAGCATTTTTCCGCACGGTGGGATCTTCATGGGAGGAAAGAGCCTCTGCGCAGGCACGGATCATGTCCATGGCCTTGCGAATATGCCCGGCTCTTTCGATGCAGCCGATGGCCTGCTCCATCTGCAAGAGAGCGGCTTCGGTGCGGTTGATGGTGTCGTGGACACCCTGACGGGAGATGCCCTCCTGCTCGGCGATCTCGGCTAAGGAGAGATCCTGATTGTAGTAGAGGTCAAAGGCATTACGCTGCTTCTCCGTCAGAAGGCTGCCGTAGTAATCCAGGAGCAGCGACATGGTAAAAGCTTCCTGTTTCATACGAACCACCTCCATTGCCCGCATATCATACAACAAAAAACTCGGGATGTCAAGCTTTTTTTCTTGACATCCCGAAAAATTATGAAATTTCCATGTAGCTCAGATCCAGGAATGCTGTCCGATTTTCCCAAAGCAGCTGGTGAGCCCTTGCGGCGGTGATGTTATAGGCTCTCCAGTCCAGCGCTTTGTAGGTATATATTTTTTTGTAGCGATGGTCAATCCACTCCTGCTCGGTCACAAAGTGGTCCTCAAAGATACTTCTCAGCTGCTCTTTTGCTTCTATACGAACCGATATACCATCCAAATAGTCTGCGTCCTCCAGCAGCTCCAGTAGCCAGGGCACGGCACTGTCACCGTCCAACTCCGCCAGGGTGTCCATGTCGATGGAGTCCAGCTTGTGGTTCTGATAGGCCGTGACGTTGTATTCGGCGATCATACTGTCCACATTTGCATAGCAGGTGGCGATCAGCAGCAGGGAGGCGGTAATGAGGCCGATCTTCATATAAGGCACCCTTGGCACAAAGAGCCGCAGCCCAACGGCCAGGAACATCACCGCCAGGAAGAGCATGAACACGGAGGTCAGGATCCGCTTGTGGGTCATGCCGAAGGAGCCGATGTACAGGAACATCTTGGAAAGGGCAGTGGAGATCAGCACCAGGGAGAATACGCAGAAGAACAGGCTAAAGAGGCGGATCGCCAGGGGTGTTTTGCCCTCTTCCTTGCGGCTCAGGAGAGCGGCCAGGAAGATCAGAGCCAGGTTGATGGCGCAGACGATGCACATCTCAAAGAAGCCCCGTCTGGCATACTCTGCCACAGAGAAGCCCTTCGGCAGCAGGCCGGAGAAGGCATCGAAGAAATAGGCCAGCTGGCTCACCAAGTAAAGCACATACACGAAGCTGATCATGCCAAGGGCCACGCAGAGGGTGACGGAGGCCATGCCACGGAAGGTGGAGGGGGCTTTCTCCCGTTTCTCGGTCTTGGGCAGGGCAAAGAGCCGGGAGAAGATCAGCAGGAAGGCAAAGAGACCCAGGAGGGTAGACAGTACCAGCTCGCCCACGGTGTCGCCGGAGATTCTCCCCAGCATGTTGTCAAAGGCCTCATCCGAGGACATCAGAAGAGGAATGACGATCAGCAGCACGGGGATGGCGCAGGCAAAGCCCAGCAGAGGAGCGCCCATTTTGCGGCTCTTGGTCTCACCAGTTTCATCCTCCCGGTGGAAGATGCCGTAGAAGGCGGCGCCGATATTGCCGAAGGTCAGGCCAAAGAGGGTGCGGAAGAAGTCTCCCACATTGCGAAAGCTGCTGTCCCGATCCGCCCGAAGATCCATCACTTCCATCATGGCAACAGTCGCCAGGGCCAAAAGCACATGGATCAGCAGGAAGTGGAGGAAGCCGCCGTCGCTGATCAGAAAAGCTCCGGCGCCGATCACATAAGCCAGGCCGCAGAAAACGCTGTAGCCGGTGAGTTTACGCCGGTGCTTCAGCAAATAGCTTGCGCCTGTCAGGAAGATCAGCGCCGTCACCACCGTAGCCGCCAGGCCCAGGCCGCCCCAGAAGTAAAAGTCGGCCGCCAGTATGCACAGCACCGCCAGTATTCCCGCAAAGACCAGATCCCTCGTTCCGGCAGGACGGTAGACCGGCCGTAGCGGCTGCTGCTCCTCCGGTTCTGCCGCAGGGGGAACACCAAAGCGCCCCGGGGAAAACACAGCAGGATCTTGCTCCGGCATCATTTCATACTTCGGATCCATCATAAATTCTCCTTTCAAATGTGTAAAGATAAGCAGTTGCGCAATCTTAATCAAATGACGCAAATCCTACGCAGCACCGCCGTCAAACAGATGTTTCTCAAACTGTTTCCTGCACCATCAATCAACGATCTCCCCCTTTGAAGGGAAGTGAGACCCCAAATCTCCGATTTGGCTGGTCGAACTTGTGCCTTGGGCTGGGACACAGGGGGTTGCTGCAGGCACTGCTGTCAAATAGATGTTTCTCGGTCTGTTGCCAGCACCATCAATCAACGACCTCCCCCTTTGAAGGGGGACACAGGGGGTTGCTGTTGGCACTACCG
>JAFQCY010000140.1 GCA_017399355.1 Oscillospiraceae bacterium | reverse complement strand
GTCAAGGCAGCAAACGTCCACCTCATCGGCAAGACCCAGATCGGCTCCGGCCTGGTCACCGTCATGGTTCGTGGCGACGTCGGCGCAGTGAAGGCTGCGGTTGACGCTGGCGCTACCGCCGCAAAGCGTGTCGGCGAGCTCTACGGCTGCCACGTGATCCCCTCCCCCCACAACGACGTGGAAGGCATCCTGCCCACCCTCGGTTAATTGAAAGGAGAAAACAAAATGAAGTTAGCACTTGGTATGGTCGAAACCCGTGGCCTCATCGGCTCCATTGAGGCAGCTGACGCAATGGTCAAGGCAGCAAATGTCCACCTCATCGGCAAGACCCAGATCGGCTCCGGCCTGGTCACCGTTATGGTTCGTGGCGATGTCGGCGCAGTGAAGGCTGCGGTTGACGCAGGCGCTACCGCCGCAAAGCGTGTTGGCGAGCTCTACGGCTGCCATGTCATCCCCTCTCCCCATGACGATGTAGAGGGCATTCTCCCCACCATCGGCTAAGCTATGTACATCGGAGAAGTCGTCGGAAAGGTCGTATCCACGGTCAAAGAAGAGGGCCTGGAAAATGTCCCCCTCCTGGTGGTACACCTGATCGAAAAAGGCAAAAAAACAAAAATGATCGTGGCGGCGGACTCCACCAGACAGGCCGGTACAGGCGATTTCGTCTATATGATCGGCTCCAAGGAGGCCAGCAGGATCTTCCGTAAGCGGGTTCCTGCTGATGCCGCCATCGCCGGATTTATTGATTCTTACAACTTACAACTAAAACCTGAATAATTGGAGGAAATTATTATGAAGTTAGCACTCGGTATGGTTGAGACCCGTGGCCTCATCGGCTCCATCGAAGCAGCTGATGCAATGGTTAAGGCAGCAGACGTTCATCTGATCGGCAAGGAGCAGATCGGCTCCGGTCTGGTCACTGTTATGGTTCGTGGCGATGTGGGCGCTGTTAAGGCTGCTGTGGATGCAGGCGCTACCGCTGCAAAGCGTGTTGGCGAGCTGTACGGCTGCCATGTGATCCCCTCTCCCCATGACGATGTCGAGGGCATCCTGCCCAAGCTGGGATGAAACTGGCGAGAGTCGTCGGAAACGTCGTTTCCACGATCAAAGACTCCGGTTTTAACGGCCAGAAGCTGATGATCGTCGACTATATCGACGAGGACGGCAACCTGACCGGCAACAATGCCATCGTATTTGACGTGGCCCACGCAGGCATCGGCGACACGGTGCTGGTAGCGGTGGACGGCGGCGCAGCCAGTATACTGCTGGGCCGTCAGTGCATCGGTGACCAGACCATTGTGGGTGTCATCGACCACGTCACCTATGAGGGCAAGACAAAGGAGTACCACTAATGGATATTGAAGCCATTCGGAAAGAAGTTGAGAAGGCGGTTCTGCAGTATTTCCATATGGAGAGCAACCCCGCACCCTGTGCCGGCCTGGTTACGGGTACGGATGTGATCGCCCATCTGGAGCACTCCCTGCTGAACCCCGATACCACCCTGGAAAAGATCGAGAAGGAATGTGCCGTGGCACGGAAATACTCCGTGGCAGCGGTCTGCGTTGCCCCCTACTATGTCTCTGCGGCAAGGGAATTCCTGCTGGGAAGCCCCGTAGCCGTGGGTACGGCCATCGGTTTCCCCCATGGCTGTATGTCCCAGGCTGCCAAGCTGGCAGAATTGAGAGAGTGCATGGCCAATGGCGCAACGGAGATCGATGTGGCCCTCAATGTCCTTGCCATCAAGTCCGGCCGTCTGGATGTTGCCCAGCGTGAGCTGGAGGAGATCGTCCGCATGGCAGCAGGCAAGGCCAGGATCAAGGCTGTCTTTGAGCATTCCGTCTTCACTCCCGCCGAGAAGCAGGCGGTTTTGACCATGATCCGTTCCAGCGGTGCGGATTATGTAAAGATCCAGAATATGCTCAGCGGTCACGGCGCCCGGGTAGAGGATGTGAAGCTTGCATACGACATCCTCGGCAGAAACGTGGGCATCAAGATCGATGGCGGCATCAAGACCCTGCAGCAGGCAGAAACCCTGCTGGCAGCCGGTGCCACCCGTCTGGGCCTGACCGCCACCGCAAAGATTGCGGAAGAGGCAAGAAAATAAATACGAAAGGAACCAATTATGGATATTAATGAAATTATTCGCCAGGTAACCGAGGAGATCTGCTCCAAGTACGGCAAGTCTCCCGCTGCTGCCCCCGCCGGCAACAATGCTGCCGACATGGCCAAGTATATCGACCACACCTTCCTGAAGCCCGAAGCCAGCGTCAATGACATCCGCAAGATCTGCGACGAGGCCAAGAAGTACCACACCGCTTCCGTCTGCGTCAACCCCTCCTACATCCAGTATGTAGCCCAGCAGCTGGAAGGCAGCGGCGTTACCCCTTGCTGCGTCATCGCATTCCCCTTCGGCACCTGCACCCCCGAGACCAAGGCTTTCGAGGCTGCCGATGCTGCCACCAAGGGCGCCCGTGAGATCGACATGGTCATCAACGTCGGTGCCATCAAGTCCGGCGACTGGATGCTGGTCAAGAGAGATATCGAAGGCGTTGTCAATGCTGTTAAGGGCCGTGCAACCGTTAAGGTCATCATCGAGGCCTGCCTGCTGACCGACGAAGAGAAGGTCAAGGCTTGCACCGTGGCCAAGCTGGCCGGCGCACACTTCGTCAAGACCTCCACCGGCTACTCCACCGGCGGCGCTACCGTGGAGGATATCCGCCTGATGCGTGAGACCGTTGGCCCCGATATCGGTGTCAAGGCCTCCGGCGGTGTCCGTACCTATGCCGATGCCGTTGCCATGATCAATGCCGGCGCAAACCGTATCGGCGCCAGCTCCACCTCCAAGATCGTCTCCGGTGTCACCCAGGACGAGCACAAGTGCATCAACTGCGGCAACTGCAAGAACAAGTGCCCCAGCGGCAACGTGGAGATCCGCAAGACTCTGTATTAATTAAGAGGAGAGCAGCATGAGAAGACCCATGATCGCGGGCAACTGGAAGATGAACAAGACGCCCGCTGAGACCGTAGCTCTGATCAATGAGCTGAAGAAGATCCAGCCCAAGACCAATGCGGAAGTCGTGGTCTGCCCCATGACCGTCAGCCTCTTTGCTGCCGGAGCCCAGCTCAAGGGCTCCGACATCAAGCTGGGCGCTCAGAATGTCCACTTTGAGGACAAGGGCGCTTTCACCGGCGAGGCCAACTGCGCTGCTCTGAAGGAGCTGGGTGTGGAATATGTGATCCTCGGCCACTCCGAGCGCCGCCAGTATTTCGGCGAGACCGATGAGACCGTCAATAAGAAGACCCTCAAGGTTCTCTCCCAGGGCCTGAAGCCCATCGTCTGTGTGGGCGAGAGCCTGGAGCAGAAGCAGATCGGCATCACCAACGAGGTAGTGTGCCTGCAGACCAAGGCCGCCCTCAACGGTGTGACCTCTGCCCAGATCACCGATGTGGTCATCGCCTATGAGCCTGTCTGGGCCATCGGCACCGGCATGACCGCCACCGCTCAGGATGCCAACCGCACCATCGCCGCCATCCGTGGCGCCATCCGTGAGGTCTTCGGCTACGCAGCCGATAATGTCCGCATCCTCTACGGCGGCAGCATGAATGACAAGAACGCAGGCGAACTGATGAGCCAGCCCGAGATTGACGGCGGCCTCATCGGCGGCGCCAGCCTCATCGCCGAGAAGTTCGAGAAGGTCATCAACTATCACGGCTGATCCATCTGATCCCATAAATACGATGCCGCAGGGAGTCTCTCTCCCTGCGGCATCGGTATTTTTTCGCTTATTCCCCGGCTTCCCGGGCCATGCGCTGCACGGTGGCCTTGGTTTTGCGGCAGATGTATTCCGGTGGCTCTTCGTAGTTGCCGTTCTCCCCGTAGCAGTTGGCTGCGCAGACCTCGCAGTAGCTCCGCAGGCTGCAGCAGACGCATTTTTTCGGCAAATTGATCTGCAGGGTCTCTGCCTTCAGGCGCTCCCAGGCCTCCGGGAAGGGGAGTCCGTCCAGCAAAATCGCAGGCTGGGGCAGCAATCCGCAGGGCAGCAGCCTGCCGTCATAGGTGATCCAGAAGGAGCTGCCGCCTGCACGGCAAAACAGCCGTTCCCCGGGCGCACGGAGTTCCTCCGGCTCCGGATCCATGGGCAGGGCAGCGCCTTGGGCATACAGCTCTGCCTGTTGGCGGAATTCTGCCTCGGTCAGGCGGTAACGCAGGCAGTCCACCGTAGCCTCTGCTGCCTCTTCTGCCGACATCCGCACCGCCTCGGCGCAGCCGGTCTCGCAGCTGCGCAGGGGAGGGAACATATAGGTGGCATTTTTGACCCGGATCCCCAGCTCCCGGGCAAAGCCGTAGATTGCCTCTGCATCCCTGCGGTTATAGGGGGTCACCGTATAGTGGAGGATCACATTGAGCCCCCTGGCCCGAAGCTTGCGGATATTCTCCGTCACCAGGTCGAAGATCTCCTCCCGGCCGCACAGCGCCCCATAGGTCTCCCGGGAAGCGCCGTATAGAGAGATATTGATCCGGGCCGGGGGGTTCTGCGCCAGAAACGCAATGAGGCTGTCGTTCAGGAGGCTGCCGTTGCTGTTGAGGATCACCACGAAGCCGGCCTTCTTGGCGGCCAAATAGATCTCCCGGAAATCCTGCCGCAGAAAGGGCTCGCCGCCCGTAAGCAGCAGCGTGAGCGTACCGGCCTTTTTCAGCTGCTCCACCAGATCCAGCCAGAAGGCAGTAGGGCGCTCCATAGCCAGGGCCTGCCGATCCTGGGCTTTTTTATGGATGTAGCACATTTTACAATCCAGGTTACAGCGTGCCGTCAGCTCAAATGTGCCGGAGGCCGGGAGCTTCAATCGGGCGGCCCGGTTCAGCAGCGCTTCCATAATTCCTGCCATAAAATCACCGTTTTTTCTTTGATTTTTTATATACTACCACGGAAAATTTAAAAGGACAAGATTTTTCCTCAGATTTTCTTGACATTTTTTTGTGATGCAGCTATACTGAAAAAAACTTATAGAATGAGGAGGTGTAGCTCCATGCGGCTCAGCGACAATTTTGTGATCCGGGATCTGTCCGGTGTTACGGTGCTGCTGCCCCTGAGCGGTGCATTTCAGGGCATCATGGCGGTAAACCCCGTGGGGACCAGGATCCTGGAGCTGATCCAATCCGGTGTGGCCGGGGAGTCTGCGCTTCTTTCTGCCCTGTGCGGGGAGTACGATGCCCCCCCGGAAGAGATCGAAAAAGATGCCCGTTCTTTCCTCTCCTCTCTGCGGGAAAACGGCATTCTGCTGGATTAATCACCGGATACGGGACTTCCCCTCTGATTAGTTTACATAAAGTAATGATTTTTCACGATTTCGCAGAATTTTGTTGACAAATAGTGGATAAAAATGGTAAAATAGTTACCAAATTATGTGTCTCTGCAGGTGCCTGAAATGACGGATCACGATTTCATTATCGGTGGTGTAAAGTATCGCATTTCCGCTCCCTTTGCTCTGGAAACGGAGGAGCGCTGGCAGCGGTTTTCGGCGGACTTTGCCGAGCCGGATCACTGCTACCGCCTAAGCTATCTCCCCGGGGAGCCAGCCTTCTCCGGCGAGGAGACCTATGGCGATGGCCGTGTAAGCTGCGGCCTCCTGGAGGGGAAGCCCCTGCGTGTCTACTATCGCTCCGATCACCGGGCCTATGCCTCGGTTCTGGAGCAGAGCCCGGAGCTCTGGGAGATTACCCTGCGGCAGGAGCTGCTGCCCTGGGGCAGTAAGGTGGAGCATCTTTTTGTGCCCTATGGCCTGCCCCGCAGCCTGCTGTACCATGAAAGTCTGCTGCTCCATGGTGCCTATATCCTGACGGAGTATGGCGCTGTGGTCTTTACAGCCCCCAGCGGCACCGGGAAAACCACCCAGGCAGAGCTTTGGAGGGCCCACCGTGGCAGCCGGATCATCAATGGGGATCGGGTGATCCTGTCCCTTCGGGATCAGCGGCCTATGGCCCATGGCATGGTTCACTCCGGCTCCTCTGCAGACTGCGAGAATGTGACGGCGCCTCTTGCCGCCGTAGTCAGCCTGTCTCAGGCAAAAGAAAATACCCTGACACCGCTTCACGGGCTGCAGGCCCTCCGTGCCCTTCTGCGTGGCACCTATCTGCTCCCGGAGTTTCGGGAGGATGGTGACCGCCTGGTTCGCCTGGCAGAGCGGCTGTGCCGGGCTGTTCCGGTGCTGCACCTGGCCTGCCTTCCCCATGTGTCAGCCCTTGAATTGTTAGAAAAAGAACTCGCTGCCCTTGGCAGCGCACCCTTTTAATTTTATAAATTGTTCCGTTTTGCGGGAAAGGAGATAAGAAGTGAAAAAAGAGTATCAAAGACCGATCTTAATCAAAGAGCAGTTTTGTGTTGAGGATTGGATCGCCGCCTGTGCGGTAGAGAACAAAAACCCCAGCCTCAGCGAAAGCTGCAGCTACACCCCGCCCAACGTGGGTCTTCCCATCTTCGCAGGGGACTGGACGTCCTGCTTAGTCAGCGAGGATGACTACGAGACCTCTGTGGGCAGCGACATCTTCTGCCTGCATGCAGGCGTGAGCAATGTCTTCGGATCTTAAGAAGGGAGGCGTACAAAGATGAAATTGATGAAGCGTTTTACCTCTGTTTTACTGGTATTGTGCATGGTACTGTCTCTGGTACCTGCCATCACCTTCGGCGCAAGCGCAGCTTCTTACACCAAGGCAACTTCCATTGCTGTGGGCGATACCGTAGTCTTTGTTTGCGAGTCTGTGACGAAGGAATTGACGTCCTTCAGCACCACCAGCACCATCTACGGCATTTCCACTGCCTATACCGGTAGCCCTGCGGGCACTATGACCTTTGAGGTCGTCTCCGGCAGCAGCAGCGGAACCTACGCCTTCAAAAACGGCAGCAATTACGTCACCTGGACTTCCGGCAACTCCCTGAAGACCAGTACCTCTTTCAATGCCAATTCCTCCTGGAATGTGACCTTTGATGCCGATGGCAATGCAGTGATTAAGAACGCTGCCGATGCCACTCGTCAGCTCCAGTATAATTCCGGCAGCCCCCGTTTCGCCTGCTACACCTCTACGCAGACGGCAGTCCAGCTGTATAAGGGCGAATCCTCCGGCGCAGCCTGCACCCATGCGAACACCACCCTGACCGGTGTGGTGGCGGCTACCTGTACCTCCACCGGCTATACCGGCGACGTGGTCTGCAATGATTGCGGCGTTACTGTGACCACCGGCTCTACCACCGCAAAGATCGATCATAACTATGTAGACGGCACTTGCACTATGTGCGGCGCAGCCGATCCCCCTGCCAGCACCGGCGACTATTCCGGCCGCTACTATATTGCTGCCATCCGTACCGGCAGCAACTATTACTACATGACCAATGACCTGGGCACTGCCTCCACCAAGCGCTATACCGCTGTGGACTCCGGCCTGACCACACTGCCCGCTTCCATTACCTCCGCAGAGGCCAATAAGATCTTTGTCCTGCAGAAGAATGCCGATGGCACTTACCTGCTCTATGCTGAGGGCATCTCCGGCGACAATAAGTATCTGGGCTATACCTCCGGCAACTCCGGCACCCTGGTAGCTGTGGCTTCTGCCCTCAATCTTACCGTAACTCCCAACGGCACTGCTTACAATATCCATTTCGCTGCTTCCGATGCAGAGCGTTATCTTGCCCTCAATGCTTCGACCGGATCGGACTATTTTGCCTGGTATAAGAGCGGCCAGAAGCAGGATCTGACCCTGATCCCCGTAAGCGGAACCTCCTCCTGCAGCCATACCAATACCACGACCACTACGGTCGATGCCACCTGCACCACTCCCGGCTCTACCACTGAAACCTGTAATGATTGCGGCCAGACCCTTAGCACCATCACCATCCCTGTCATCGCCCATAACTATGTAGACGGCACTTGCTCTGTCTGCGGCGCTACCGATCCCAACTACAATCCCGGCGGCGGCGAGCTGGAGAGCACTTCCTTCGGCCTGACCAATACCCTGAGCAATGGTGACTATGTGATCGGCGCCCTGAACGGCACCGCCGGTGCAGATAATAACATCCAGGCCATGAATTATACCGTCGACGGTGGCTGGCTGAAATATGCCACCACGACCCCCGCTGATGGCATCATCACCACGGAAGACCTGTCTATCGTCTGGACGCTGGAGCTCCAGTCTGGCGGCGGCTTCACCCTGAAGAATAAGAGTACCGGCAAGTATCTCACCCTGGGCACCGGAACCGGCAGCGGCTCTGTGACGGTTACGGAGACGGCTACTGTGCTCTATGCCTCCGCCGTGGATTCCACCGGCGCTACCTTTGAGGTACATCCCACCAGCAGCAGTACCAATGTGCTTGCCTGTAACCAGGGCAGTGGCTACGGCTACCGTATGTATGCCGATAAAGATCATGCAACAAGTGCGACCGGAATCGCAACCCTGATCCGTTTCTATAAGTCCGGTGCTACTCCTGTAGGCGATGGCAGCGGCGGAACCGGCGGCGGCGAGTCCGGCGGCGAGACCGGCGATACCACCGTGGCCACCATCAAGATCATCACCGGTATCGGCAAGGCCTGGTTTGTAGACGGCGAAGGCAATCAGTATGCCCTGAGAGATGATAACCATAACCCCCTGGGCACCGAGGCCACCGAAAAGGCAAAGGTCTACCGTGCAGACGTTCCCACCAACGGCACCATTACCCTGGTGCTGCAGCCCGATACTACCCAGCGTCTTGCCTGTATTGAGAGAGGCAGCAAACGTTTGGAGCCCTCTGCCTATACCTACGACAGTACCAACGGCTACTTTACCTACACCTTCACCGCTACCACTACTACCACCACAGGCAACTATTTCCGTATTACCTTCCTGCCCCGTCTGGCTGACGGCGGCTACACCGCAGTTCAGGCCACCGAGAGTGCCACCGGTGCAGCCATCACCCCGGGCATCTATGTGATGACCGGTCTGAGAACCCCCGAGACCTATACCACCAATGCCCACAGCGTGGATACCACCTATCTGCTCTATGCCGATACCGATACCGCTGTGGACGACAGTTATGCAGCCGTGGGCAGAAAGTCCTCCGCCCTCCAGCTGTCCAGCGTGGGTGTGTTCCTGAATACGGAAGATCCCTACCTGATGACCGCTGTCAATCAGAACCATCTGGTGAACATCCAGACCTCCGGCGATCACTACACCATCGGCCTGGTCGGCGCTGAGGGCTACTACCTGAAGGCCATCAGCGGCAATAACCTGAACGCTACCAACAATCTCAGCGACTCCGGTGTTCTCTGGGACATCACCTATCTGTCTGACGGCGCTTATGAGATCGTCAACGTAGACACCGGCAGAACCCTGCTGTTCAACTCTACCGAGGCAAACCTGCAGTTCCGTGCCTATAATCTGGCCGACAGCTCCCTGAAGCTGGCAGAGAACGCTCCCGTTCTCTACCGTGCAGCCAAGGCCAGCCAGCTGGTTACCTATACCGTGACCTCCGGCACCGGCACCGGCTCCATCTATGCCAATAACAACTCCACCGCCTCTGCCGTGGCCTCCGGTACTTACCAGACCATCGACAGCCAGCTGACCTTCACCTTCACCCCCGCCTACGGCTATCAGCTGGACTCCGTCACCGTCAACGGCGAGACCGTTACCCTTACCGACGGCACCTACACCTGCACCGTGGTGGAGGGCACCGACATCCATGTCGAGGCCAGCTACAGCGAAATCCCCGAAAACCGTAATATCACCGTAAACTACTATGTCAACGGCGAACTGAAGCAGACGGTGACCACCCTGGCTTCCCATGTCTACACCCTGGATATTGCCAGCCTGAATCCCGTGACCGTCAACGGCGTGGAGTACACCTACAGCGAGCTGTCCTTCACCCGTGCCGAGAACGGCACCGCCGTATATTCCTCCCTGCAGGCCGCAATTGCTGTAAAGGATGGCGACGTGATCAACGCCTACTTCAGCACCACCGCTGTAAACCTGGATAAGACCGCCACCGAGACTACCGATAAGAACACCACGGTCAACGATGCCAACGGCGGCCTCAACAGTGAGAACTTCACCGATACCAACGATACCGATCCCCACGGCAACGTAAAGCAGACCTACGAGATCACCCTCAATGCCCAGTCCTTCTCCAAGGGCCAGGACATCATCGAGGGCAACACCGACGTCATCGTTGTTCTGGATAACTCCAACTCCATGCACTTTAAGGACGGCCCGGTGGTTTCCGGTTATTTGAGAGAGATTTCCACAACAGAGAGTGGATTTGCTATTGAAAGCACCTTGAGTGCAGATACAACGCTGTTGATCAGTGTTAGCAGCGATTATACGGCAACAATTACAACCCAAGGCAGCCCGTATAATACCATCGCCTTTGACCCGGATAACGAGGTTTTCGGCTTCTATCCGCAAGGACATGGGATGGAGAACGTATGCCTTCTGCGCCGCAATTCATCTACAGGTAAATATTCGTATGTCAATAGTCTTTCATCCTTGGCGAATGGTGACACGATAGTTATTGCGAATTATTCTGTAACCCATTATCTGAATGCAACTGTTATGGACAATAATGGTATGTTTGCAAGCGATTCGTTAGATGGTGGAATTGATACAAGCATGGCGTTTACCATCGTTGTCGATACTTCTGAAGGACTTATTGCATTCCATGCGGCCAATACAACGGTTGGAGGAATGACCAACTCTGAGTATACTATGGATGCTTTGGATGGATTCTACGATAGGGTATTTTCCGACCCCGGCAACCGTGTCGGCCTTGTCAAGTTCAATGCCTATGGCTATATCTGGAACGGTTCTTCCTATCTGCCCTATAGCGATTCTGTGACCCCCGGCGACTATACCGATGTTACCTATGAAAACTGCTACCTGACCAGCAAGACCGATGCCATGAACGCATCTTGGGAAGCAATCGGCACCATGGAAGAGGATGACGGTGCTACCAACTTCGTTGGTGCCTGGCTCATGACCTATCTCATGGCTATGACCCGAGATACCGCTACAGACCGTAACCTGGTTATTGTATTCTTCACCGATGGCCAGCCTACTGTATCCTATGAATTCACGGGAGATCTTGAGACAGGTGACCTGTGGTGGAATGACAATAATACGGATATGCATCCCATTGCAGCCAGTGGTTCGAATGTTAGCGGCGGTCTTTACACCTCTGCCGGTGAGTACTACTATGCAATGGAGATTGCTCGGGCTGTAAAGGCTGACATCGAAGATAACTATCCCAGCGGTGTCTCCATCCATAATGTGGCACTGCTCAACGATGCAGATCTGGATGTTGAGCTGGTCAACTGGTTTATGAGTAATGAAGCCTCTGTGGCAAGACAGTGGTACTATGGCTATACATCAGATAATACTGAGGTTGGATATCATCCTTTAACGAAAAACTCTACATCTACCTATTACCTGTATGGTGATGTGAGTAATTACAAGGGCGCTGGTTATTGGTATTCGATTACTCCCTATGCCGATTCCTATGCTCCTGTTGTTGGTGATGTTTCCAACTCTCTGAATGATGCATTTAATGCCATCGCTACGACCATTACCCCGGGTAAGGTCGTAGAAGGCACCATCGAGGATACCATCCCCGCAGACTTTGTGCTCACTCCCGAGAGCGAGGCCGAGCTGGAAGCTGCAGGCTGGACCGTTACCGTCAATGCAGACGGCACCACCACCCTGTTTAGCCCCACCGTCAAGGCTGACGAGGACGGCGAGTCCTTCACCTACGAGATCCAGTACCAGGGCGATGGCTACGGCGCGGTTTATACCAACGTGCAGGCCAAGTACATCTACGAGGGCATCGACGACGAGACCGAATCGATCTCCTTCTTCCCCATGCCTGTTGTAGACGTGATCCCCTGGACGGTCAATGACGGCTACACCGCCGATACCAACGTTGCAGTTACCCTGGACGTTATGAAGAACGACCTCTTCGAAGAGCTCACCGCCGGTGGCTACATCGTGGGTAACCTCACCGTCACCCTCACCGATGCCAACGGCACTCCCACCACCTATCTGGGCGCCCAGGTCGGTGCCTTCGATGCAGTGGTCGACCCCGCCAGTAACACCGTCAGCTTCGTAACTGAGGTGGGTGGCAACAGCACCTTCTACTATGTGGTCTCCGCTGAGGTTACCGCAACCGACGGCACCGTCACCACCGTCACCACCGTCTACTCCAGAGCCACCCGTGTGGACGTGCTCACCGTCTCCGCTGAGAACGTCAGTGATGTGGATGTGGTCATGGTAGGCGACAGCGCAACTGTCGATCTCCTTGCCAACGATACCTTCGAATCCGGCGACTACACCACGGAAAACAGCGTTGTCCTCACCGATGCCAATGGCAACGAGCTGACTTCCTCCACCATCGGCATCCTGACCAATGTCTCCGTCAATGAGGACACCGGTGTCCTGACCTACACCGCCGCAGAAAGTGGCGTTGAGCAGTTCTGGTATGTCAATACCGTCACCGCCACCGATTCCGGCGGCAACCCCACCACCACGCCTCCCACCAAGGTCACCATCCTGGTAGTGGACGATGCAGTCCTGGTGGTGGACTATGGCTATACCACCGAGGCCCTGCAGGTACATGCCGACCTCACCGCCTATACGGTTGCCGACGGCGTGACCCTTGCCGATGTGGTAGACGTTACCTATCCCGCTGCCAATGGCACCTACGGCGCAGCCAACTTCAACAACGGCGCCTTTACCTTCACCCCCGCAACTACCATGTTCGGCGGCCTGGATGTCTTCACCTACACCGTGGAGATCACCAAGAATACCTACAATGTCCGCACGGCTACTTATGAGCCCACGGTCACCGTAGTTCCCGCCAACTCCGTCCACTATGAGGAGTCCTTCCTGAACTATGCAACCACCGGCGTGGATCTCAACAACAATGCCCTGACCACCTGGTCTGACGAAGGCACCGCCGACACCCGCGATCAGAGCACGGCCAATAAGCTCTACGGCTACGACTCCGTCTATGCCACCATCGAGAGCTATTCCGGCAATTCTGCCAAGGTCGCTACCGTCACCGAGACCAACCCCACCGCTGTTGCTTACTTCAGCTTCACCGGCACCGGCTTCGACCTCTACGGTCTGTCCAGCCAGGATACCGGCTTCCTCCTGGCAGAGATCTATACCTACGATGCCTCTGAGGAGGATAATCATAATCTGGGTACCATCAAGAAGTATGTCATGGTGGATACCTACATCCAGGGCAAGACCTATGAGCAGCTGCCCATCCTCGGCTGCAGAGACCTGCCCTATGGCAGCTATGCAGTGAAGCTCCGTGTGGTCTATGAGAAGGCCTTCGATCACAACCTGCCCGCCACCAAGAACGAGGGCATCAAGAACGAGGACTACTACCGTCAGCTTCTGGGCCTCCAGGCCGGTGTCCCCATGGAGCTGAGCCTCAACGAGACCAAGGCTCCTGCCACCCGTACCGTTCCCACTGCCACTCTGGGCAGCTACAGCATCGTCCTGGATGGCATCCGCATCTATCAGCCTCTGGATGCCAGCCCCGCCGATACCCTGGCCAACAGCCTCTACAGTGAGGCAGGCGAACTGGGCGCCAACTTCTACCGTGTCCGTGACCTGCTCCTGTCTGCCGATGCCTGGGCCGATGCCGAGGGCAAGGTCAGCGGCCTGGTCTACATCGCCGCCGATGCTGCCTACACCGGCGCAGCCAACCAGGATTCCGCCATCGATACCGGCGCTCCTGCCACCGAGGGTGTCTACCTGACTCCCACCCAGAGCTACAAGCTGGACGAGAACAATTACCTGGTAGATCCCGCCACCGGCAAACGTGCCGTGATCAATGTGGACGGCACCGACTACGAGATCTATGTGGTCGTGGTGGATGGCGTGGAAGGCGGCCGCTACTATGAGTACCGCTACAACAACGGCAGCGAAGAAGTGGTCATCTCCCATAAGGACATCGAGTCCATGGGCCTCATGCACACCAATAACTACTACGAGGCCGTAGGCCCCAAGTATGAGCTCTACCTTACCAACGGCAATGGCATTGCCTTCAACGTTGGCACCGGTAAGCTCCTGCACCTGAGCATGAAGCTGCCCGTAGGCGAGACCGCCACCCTGCAGGCTTATGTGGGCGGCCAGTGGATCGATGCCGCTACCGTCTCCTCCAGAACCGAGCTGTACTATGACCTGTCCTCCTGCGTCAATGCCGATGGCAGCGTCATCCTCAAGTGCGCCGCATCCGATGATGCCGTACTCTCCCTCTGCAATGTCAAGACCATGGCCGCTCCCGATGTCTCCCGCAGCGCTGTCTACACCGCTGCAGCCGCCATCAACGGCCTGAAGGAGCAGCAGACTGAGGTCAGCTTCAAGATGGGCCACTCCGTCAGCTTCGAGTCCGATCTGAAGATGAACTACCGTGTCAAGTATTCCGACCTGGCAGCCCTGGTTCCCAACTATGTCGCCGAGGGCGCATACCTGGTAGTCGAGAAGGATCGCTACCCCGCCGGTGACCTGGTGCGTATCGACACCGTCATCCTCTCTGCAGACCTGACCTCCGATCCTGACCGTATGATCTTCGTCCTCGATGGCATCCAGGCCGCAGAAATGGGCAGTGAGCTCCGTGCCACCCTCCACTTCTTCGATGCCCAGGGCAGGGAACATGTGGCTCCCGTAGACACCTACTCCATCCTGGCCTATACCCAGCTCTGCCTCGATACCTATGAGGATCCCGCCCTCTACACCATGCTCATCGACCTGCTGAACTACGGTGCAGCCGCTCAGGTTTACTTCAACCGTAACACCAAGTGCCTGGTCAATGCCGGCATGGATGCTTACCAGCAGTATGCAACCAAGGAGCTGTCTGCAGAGCTGACCGCAGGCAAGGTGGTGCTGGAGAATAGCAGCAGCATCAGCGCCGTATCTGCAATGGGCTTCTCCGTGAACTTTGCCGACAGAACCGAGCTGAATGCCAAGCTGACCCTGGCCAAGGGCTATACTGCCAAGGATATCACCTGCGTTAAGGTTCTGGATCAGGCCGGCAATGTGGTGGATACCCTGACAGACTTCACCACCCTGGCAGACGGCAGACTCCAGGCAACCTTCCGTGGCATCCGCTCTGTGCAGATGCGTGAGACCTTCTACTTCGTGGCCTATGTAGGCGAGACTGCCGCAAGCAGCTCCGTGGGCTACAGCGTAGAGGCCTATGCCAAGAGCATCGCCAATTCCGGTGATGCCGCTCTGAACGAAATGGTTCGCCGCTGCATCTACTTCGGTGATGCCGCAAAGGCCTATTTCGGCTGAGAAACAACTGAAACCAAGCGCCGTGAGGACTCACCTCACGGCGCTTTATCTTCCTTCCGGGCGCAAAAAACCGCCGTGCAGAAGCACTTCTGCACGGCGGTCTTATGGTTCTATGGTTTAGGTCTCCGAAGCAATCTCAGAGGCAGCCTTCAGGCTGGCGGAGGACTCGTCCACGATGCCACGGGTGACATTCAGCACCTGCTGCAGCTGCTCGCAGTCATTGCGGAAGGCATCCAGCAGCGTAGCCAGATCCTGAGAGGTCAGGTTCAGCTTTTCCTCAGCCTGGGAGAAAATGGTCTGCATCCGCTGGGCAGAGGCGGCGGCACGCTCTCTGGCCATGCGCTCCGTCATCTCGGCCCGACGATAGGCGGCCAGCTCCAGCTCATCAAAATTGGTGGGCCCGGCAGCGACCACCGTAGTGGCAGGTGCCATGGGAGCATCCAGATCGGGCAGGGGAGCTTCCTGCTCCTCAGCGGAGGGCTCCTCAGCCGCAGCGGGAATAGCAGCCAGAGCCTCCTCCAGCTGTGCCGCTAAGCCGGCCTTCTCCTCCTGGCAGACTTCTAATTCTGTGCGCTTGGCCTCCAGCGCCTCCTTCAGGCGGTCGTTTTCTTCTTTCAGCACACGGATGGCACGCTCGTGCTCCATGGTCTGGGCCTGAATAAACTGCACCACATCGGTGCGGTTAAAGCCATGTAATGCGCTGCGGAAATTACCAATGCTGCCTGCCATATCTGTATCCTCCAAAACTAAGCGTGATCTTTTCGTTATTATAGCACGGCTTTTGCCGAAAAACAATACACCGAAACAGCTTTTTGTCATTTTTGCCCCAAAGAGAACGAAAAGAAAACGAAAAAACTGCTTTACTTCCTGGGAAAAATCTGCTATAATCTCCCTTGGTAATAAGCGCCGGTGGCTCAATGGATAGAGCATCGGATTCCGGTTCCGAGGGTTGGGGGTTCGAGTCCCTTCCGGCGTGCCAGCAAAAAGAGCATTGCGTAAGCAATGCTCTTTTTGCAACGAAATCCACCCTCTGGGTGGGTGAAATCATCTTCGATGATGAAATCCCCTTGCGGAGATGAAATCCGCCTCGACGGCGGATGGGTGGATTTCATTTCATCTGCTTTGCAGATTTCATCCGAGCGTAGTGAGGATTTCATCGCCAAGGGCGATTTCATTGAAAAGCCTTACGATGACATATCTTGGAAAGAGGTGGCTTTATGGCAGAGAACAAGCTTGCCGATCTATCTACAGAATTTGCTGTATCGATTTTAAAGCTTACAGATGGGATAAAAGGTCATTATGCCTTGTCTAACCAGCTTGAACGGAGTGGTACGAGTATCGGGGCCAATATTCGAGAGGCAAAATATGCGCACAGTCGTCCGGATTTTATTGCAAAATTACAGATTGCCCTGAAGGAGTGCTATGAGACGGAGTATTGGATCGAGATTTCTCAGAGGACTTCTTTAATTTCAGAGGACGATGCAAGAAAATACCTACATGACTGCGGCTCCATTCGTCGAATGCTCATCTCCTCCATCAATACCGCAAAGGAGAATAGCAAATAAGAGAATCATCAACTATCGTATTGGCGATACATTATAGATAATGAGCCGAATTTCTGCCCACATTTCCTCCCGTTCCTTTGATGCAAAAAAGGCCAAAACCGGCTGGGGGTCAGGAGAATTCCCCTGAGCGCCATACACGGCCTTGACCTCTTGTGGGTATATTTTTCTCCATGGGAGAAGCTTTCAGAGTTGCTTTTTTACAGAAGAAAGTCCCAGAACATAGTCCGCAGACACACGATAAAAGGTACATAGCACCCTCAAATGCCGGATCGGGATCTCGGTTTCGCCGGTCTCATATCTGCGGTACATGGTTCGGCCGATTTTTAATTGATCCGCAACAGCTTGCTGCGTAAGATCCCGATCTTCACGAAGCCCTCTTAAAATTTCATATGTTTCCATTGACATTACCACTGACAGCTATACGCGGTTCGGTTTATCTGTACGGCCAAGCAAATAATCAACGGAAACGCAGAAGTAATCGGCAAAGGCGATCAAGGTTTCGTAATCCGCTTCACGCTCGCCGTTTTCATAG
The DNA here is from genome assembly GCA_017399355.1 of Oscillospiraceae bacterium. Lineage (GTDB taxonomy): Bacteria > Bacillota > Clostridia > Oscillospirales > Oscillospiraceae > JAZOXB01. The sequence continues at coordinate 1,468 of JAFQCY010000140.1, read as the reverse complement.
CGGCTGATGCTGTTTTGATTCATATGCAGATCTGTTGCTAATTTGAGCTGTGAGATATTCTTTGCTTTGCGTAATTCTTTCAAACGAAACATTTTCGCACCTCCCCTTGACAATAGTATACCAAAGTGGTATACTAATAATATCCCAATTTGGTATATTTTGAGGTGTAAAAATGAAAGATTGTATTGAGAATCTAAAAAGCTTCCTGTCGAAGCAGATACCTTCCTTTGGTTATACGGATGCGGCCTCCCTGATGGAGCTGCTTTATTACTACTATACCCAGGACAATCCTGTGGATAGCGTAATGATCCGATGCCACCTGGAGGAATTGAGTCATTGTCTGGAGCCCCTGCCTTACTCCGCTCACGAGGCTGTCTTTACATCGGCAATTCTGCTCTGTGCAGCGCACGAGAAGCAAGGCTTTTTGGAGGGAATGAAGGTGGGAATGCGTTTATTTTCCGAGCTGAATGAAATCAAAGAGGCTGTCCCAAATTAGGACAGCCTCTTGCTCTTTTATGCCAAGGTAGCGGCCAGCACGGCCTTGATGGTGTGCATACGGTTTTCGGCCTCGTCGAAGACGATGGACTGCTTGCTCTCGAAGACCTCGTCGGTGACCTCCAGGGCTTCCAGACCGAATTTCTCGCCGATGTCCTTGCCGATGCCGGTGTTCAGGTCGTGGAAGGCGGGGAGGCAGTGCATAAAGACGGCATTCTCGCCGGCATTTGCCATGAGCTTGCTTGTGACCTGATAGGGCAGCATCTTCTCGATACGCTCCTGCCAGGCGCTCATGGGCTCGCCCATGGAGACCCATACATCGGTATAGATCACGTCAGCCCCGGCAGTGGCCTTCATGGGATCGGTCTCAAAGCGGAGGGTAGCGCCGGTCTCGGCGGCCACAGCCTCACACTTGGCGATGAGCTTGGGATCGGGGAAATAGCCCTCCGGGCCGCAGGCTACGAAGTTCAGCCCCAGCTTGGCGCAGCCGATCATCAGGGAATTGGCCATATTATAGCGGCAGTCGCCCATAAAGACCAGAGTCCTGCCCTTCAGATCGCCGAAATGCTCCCTGACGGTCAGCATATCCGCCAGGATCTGGGTGGGGTGGAACTCGTTGGTCAGGCCGTTCCAAACGGGAACACCGGCGTGCTTTGCCAGCTCTTCCACGATCTCCTGGCCGAAGCCACGGTACTCAATGCCGTCATAGAGCCTGCCCAGCACCCGGGCGGTGTCGGCGATGGACTCCTTCTTGCCGATCTGGGAGCCGCTGGGATCCAGATAGGTCACGTGCATGCCCAGGTCATAGGCAGCCACTTCAAAAGAGCAGCGGGTACGGGTAGAGGTCTTTTCGAAGAGAAGGACAATGTTCTTGCCCGCCAGCAGGTTGCCGCGGATACCGGCACGTTTCTTACTCTTCAGATCAGCAGCGAGGTTGAGGAGATAGCGGACTTCGTCGGGAGTGAAGTCCTTG
>JAFQCY010000139.1 GCA_017399355.1 Oscillospiraceae bacterium | reverse complement strand
GGGGTCGCTCTCCAGGTCGGGGTACAGGGTAACGGTATCCACGGCGAACTCGCCGGATGCCAGATACTGATCCTTCTCCACCACCAGGTATGCGCCCTCGGTGACGTAGTTGGGGATGGCGGCGGCGATGTTCTCGTACTTGATGCGGTAGTTCATCTTCAGGTCAGAGTCGAAGGAGACGGTATGGCTGATCTTGATATCTGCCTGGGCTGGGCCGGTGACCTCCACAGCGCCGCAGATGCAGGCGCCGTTCTCATAGGTATGGCCCTCGGTGACGCTGTAGTCGCAGTTGTTGCAGCCCACGGTGTGGGTCTCGCCGTTATCGGTGTAGGTATGGCTGTGGCCGGTGGAAGCGGTCTCGTTGCCGGTGTAGGTATCACCGCAGAGGGTGCAGGTAAAGGTGCTGTAGCCGCCAACGGTGCAGGTGGGAGCCGTAACAGATTCCACATAGTTATGCTCACAAGTGGGGCGGCTATAGCCGTTTAAGCCATAGGTCTTGACGATGGTGGGATAGTCCTTGTAGCAGACATTGGCATCGAAGCCGCCTATACTACCGACATACTGCGAATCGGTGTACTGATACATACCGTACATGGTGCTGTAGGTGGGATCCATGGTCTCGTGGGAATTATCCTTATAGTGGGCGACCCAAACCTCGTAGTCTGCGCCCAGAGTTGCCATATCCAGGGTAGAGAGACGGTAGGCACCGCTGTACATACCGGCCAGATAGCCTGCATTGGCAACGGTATCCATGAAGGCCAGGCAAATCTCTGTAGACTGCGCCTGACTCAGATCGTTCTGGCAGGGATCTTCGTAGTCAAAATAGATGGGGTATTCAAAGGTCTTGCCCTCGATGTAGCTCAGGCACTTATTGGCATCGGCGATTGCTGCCTCGGGGGTCGTTGCATAGGAGTAGAAATAGGTACCGATATCCAGGCCGACGGCTCTTGCCTTCTCATAGAAGCCGTCGAACAGGCCGTCCTCGCCCAGGTTGGTAGAGCCGCAACGGATAATCACATAGTCATAACCGGCATCCTTGATGGCCTGGAGGTCAAAGCTCTCACCGTTCCAGAAGGAGATATCGAAGCCCTCGGCATAGATCACACCGTCGCCTGCCATGCCGCCATCGTAGACCGCATCCTGAGAAAGCGCCCACTTGGCATAGAGCACAAAGCTGTAGTTGACCGGCTGGGAGAAATCATAAGGATCCTGCAGAGCCGGATCGCAGTACCAGCCCACAAAATCGTAGCCATAGCGAGTGGGGGCTTCCGGGGCGGAGATGGGCTGGCCCTTCTCCACAGCCATACGATAGACCTCGCTGCCGCCGTTGGAGTTAAAGGTCACGGTATAGGCATCCACACAGGAGAAGTCATACAGACGGACATACTCGTCCAGGCCGCCCACCACATAGTATGTGACCTTGGTGTAGTTCTGGCGCATAGAGTCGGGAATATGATCCTGTGCCAGGAGCCATGAACCGAAGTCGATGTAGTATTCATGAGTTCCGGCGGGGAAATCGGTGGTGCTCAGACCGGCAACCTTGGAGAGCTGAGCAGTATGGAGATTGCACTCGGAGTCCATGTATTGGATCTCCGCATTGAAATCTGCGCTGGCATCATACTTCAGGTGGATGTAGGCATTACCGTCGAGGTTGATGCTATTCTCATAGTCCATCCAGGCGCTGGGCCAGGAGTGGTTTTCGTCATTGGTGACACCATTGTAGAAGGTAACGGAGCCGTCATCGTTGTAGTAGGGCCAAATATACTGGCCGCTACCCTGGTAATTATCCAGCTGCAGTTTGCTTTCCACAGGCATCAGGTTATGGTTGATGGGCCAGGGCTCCCACTTGGCATAGAGATTGAAGCTGTAGGGCACGGGAGTAGTGAAATCATAGGGATCGTTCAGCTCGGGATCGCAGTACCAGCCCGCGAAAACATAGCCGTAACGGGTGGGATCTGTGGGGCAGGTCAGAGTTTCGCCCTCACGGACATGGACACTTGTTACCTCAGAGCCGCCGTTGGAAACAAAGGTGATGAGGTAGGTATTGTCATAGGAGCCGGAAGCGCTCTGGCCGTCATTGACCGCCTTGACCATCATGCCACGGGAGGCCTGCAGATCGTTCAGGGTCAAAGTCCCCTGCCCCTCCAGGGTGATGGTGATATTGCTGACGGAGGTGACAGAGGTCTCGCCGCCGTTCCACCGGAAATAGCCCAGGAGATCCAGGGCATTGCTCCATGTTCCTGCAGGCAGTGCCTCAGGCTTCTCCGCCAGGCCGCCAAAGGCGGGATAGAACTCGCTGGCGAAATCCACAGTTGCAGTAGTGCCATCGGCCTTTACCACATCCATGGAAATGTTAAAGGGAACGCTGGAATTGATTCCGGCAAGGAGATAGCAAAAATCCGTAGGATCGATCTGCTGATTGGTGTTCATGGTCAAGCTGTAGCCCAGATCTGTATTGGAAGTGGCCGTCAGGACACCGTTGTGATAGACATAGGAGCCGCTGCCATCATTCTGGGTAATGTCAGAGCTCATGAGAGAGGCATAGGCCTGCTCGATCTCGAAGGCCGGGGTGAACTTCATGTCGTAGAGGCGGACATAGCTATCCAGACCACCGACGACATAGTATGTGACCTTGATATACTTGATATTCACCGAGTGGGCAGAGCCATCGGAGGTGGTCAGATGACCCTGATCATAGACATACTGGCCGAAGTTCACAAAGAACTCCTCGTAGCCCGGGGGGAAATCCGTATCGCCACGGCCTGCCAGCTGAGACAGCTTCACGCTCTGGGGATTGCCGTCTGCATCCAGGTAGTCAATGGTGGCATTAAAGCCGGCGGTGGCATTGTACTTCACATAGATGTAGGCATCATTGCCGGAGTCCACGCTGTTCTCGTAGGACATATAGGCCGAGGGCCAGGAATTGCTGTCGGAGACACCGTTGTAGATGGTCACAGAGCCATCATCATTGTAGTAAGGCCAGACATACTGGTCGCTGTTATTATAATTATTACGAACCAGCAGACCGTCCACAGGCATCAGATTGGTATTGGCCCCCCAGTAGGCCTCCTCCCACTTGGCATAGAGTGTAAAGCTATAGGGTACGGGAGAGCCGAACACATAGGGATCGGTCAGTTCGGGGTTGCAGTACCAGCCCACAAAATTGAAACCGTAACGGGTGGGATTGGCAGGAGCGGAGAGGGTGCCGCCCTCTTTGACCTGTACATCTGCCACAGCGCTGCCGCCGTTGGAGTCAAAGCTGATGGTATGGCCGGAATTGTTGGAGTAATTGGGCGTACCATAGCCGTAAAGACGGGAGTAAGACAGGGAGTAGCTCTTCAGGAACACACCGCCGCCCTCGTTGACCTCGCCATTCTGGCCGGAGGTATTGCCCTCAACGGTATAGACATAGCCGTTAGAGACATAGCGCACAATACCCACATGGGAAGAAGTAGAGCTTCCGGCAGGGGCAAAATAGACAATATCACCTGCCTTAGGGACATATGTACCGCCACGGCTGGCTGCATACTTGAATCGTCCCTGATTACGGAACCAGTTGACACCATAGGGGCAGTAAGCATGATAATAGACCACGCTGGAGGGTACACCGGCCTGGTTTGCGCACCAGGACACAAAGGCAGCGCACCAGGCGGCACGGGTCACACCGATGTTATCCACATTGGCATCGTACCACTGGCCGAACTTCTGATAGTTATTGGAGCTGGCATAGCTGGGATTGCCGGAAAGAGAGCCCTCGCAGTAGCCGGCCTGGGAAACCGCAACCGCAACAATATCCGCAGCCTGGTCGCCGGTATTCACATGGGTGTTGGGATAGGAGCTTGCCGCAGAAACATTGGTGGGACAAAGAGAGACCAACATCAGCAAAACAAGCAATCCTGAAAGGGCTTTCAGAAGTGTTTTTCTCATAATTTCCTCCACGAATTCTAAATATTACAACTTTCCTATTATACTCATTATTGTTTCATTTTGCAAGATGCGTTACGGTAGAATATGAAAGTATGTTTTCAGCAATTTGCAAAGAAGTACACAAAATAAGCCGCCGTCTTTCCAGCAAAAAACGGCGGCTATTGCGTTTACTTTAGTAGCCGATGGCAACACCAAAGAGCAGAATCAAAACAGACAGCAGGAAAACAAATAGCTGTAGCTTCCAGGTCCACTTGACCCATTTGCCATAAGAAACATTGGCCATGGACAGACCGATGAGCAATACGGGATTGGTAGGAATGATGGCATCAGAGAAGCCGTCTGCCATGCAGTAGGTCAGAATTACAAGAGCAGGAGAAATCCCCAATGCCCGGGCGATGGGCATCACAATAGGCATCACCAGAACGATCTTGGCAGAGGCCGAGCCAATAAAGATCTGCAGGAAGAGGATCAAAGCATAGATCATCAAGATGGCGACGAACTTATTCTTACCCAGAAGCAGATTCAGGGCGAAATGCATGATGGTATCCAGAATCCCGCTCTCGGTCATGACCAGTTTCACCGAGGAGGCCAGAGCGATCATCAGCACTGCAGGCAGCATAGCCACCGCACCTTTGAGGAAGGGGCCAAAGACTTTCCCGGCATTTTTGCAGACCAAAAGACCAGCAATGATACCGAAAATCAGGAAACTGGCTGCCAAAATGGGAATGGCCAGGCCGGAAATGGCTCGGACGGTAGCAATGGCAATTAAAATCAAGCCCTGAATACCGAAGAAGGTGGCATAGATCCGGAAGATCCGGCGCTCCTCAGCGTTCAGCGCAGTGATCTCCACGGAGAGGTTCTCACGCTTGGCGCAGTCATTGGCATAGGACAGGGATGCCTTGGGATCTCGCTGCAGCTTCTTGTGATAGGCCAATAGGAAGAGGCAGACCGTACCGTAGATCAGCACGAAGAAGATCACACGGAGCCAAAGTCCCTCTGCAGGACTGACGCCCACATACTGGGAGGCAAGGCCCACAGAGAAGGGATTGGTAATGGCAGCGGAGAAGCCGAAACAGGCTGCAAGCAGGCAAGTTCCCAGCGCCATCATCGTGTCCTGCTTTAGAGAGAGCATGAAGACGATCATAATAGGAAGCAGGGTTACCAGCTCTTCAAACATACCGAAAAAGCTGCCAAAGAGCATGAAGATCAGCACCGTAATGCAGACCACCGCACCGGTTCGCCCGTGAAGCTTTCCGATCAAGCGGGAAATCAGGATGCGCATTCCGCCGGTTTTCTCCAGCAGATTGAAAATGCCGCTCATGACCAGCAGGAAGAGGCTGATCATAATGATGGTCAAGCCGTCCTCGGAAGCAAAGACACGTCCGGGGGCCGTAAGGACACGCCAAAGGGCGATTCCGCCCACCTCGCCCCGGACATAGGTATCGGTGAGGATCACACCCTCTTCATCCCGGGTAAAGCTACCCTGTGGGACGACATAGGACAGCGCTGCCACAAGGGCCAGAATCGCAAGCAGCACCAGCACGACGGTCACAAAGGATTTCAGGCTGATATTGGAAAAGGCTTTTTCCTTTTCCACCGGGGTCTTATGCTCCAGCTTATCCATCGTCTTTCTCCTTTATCTCTATTCTCTGCAATGATCGTGAAGGATCATGGAGGCCATATACCACTGCACCGCACTGCGCAGCTCCTCGGGCACAAAGAAATAGATCTCGCTGCCCTGATAGGTCTCAAAATTCACACCTGCACCAAAGAGCAAGCGGTAGATCTTATCCAGGGAGAAATGCTTCTCCACAGTTTCTCCGTCTTGGGTTCCATGGTAATGGAGGCCCTGACGGTTCAGGGTGCAAATTCCCTTGCCTCCATGACGAGTCAAGGATTTTCCGTCTTTAGAAGACAAGCGCAGCTCAACCTTGGATTCCAGAGAATACTCCGGATTCTCCAGGATCTCCTGCTTCAGCTGCTCCAGCTGCCAGCGATACCACTGCCCCGGATTCCGGAATTGGAAGTCGGGATCAAAGCCATAGCGGTCATCCAGCTTGGTCAGGGGGCCGCAGTGCTCACAGGAGATCTGATTCTTCTTGGTGGTAAGGCAGAATTTCTTACCACATTTGGGGCAAGTGGTGAGAATATTCTCCAGACCTTCCGCAATTCTACGGCAGCGATAGCGCAGCTTGGGCTGCGTTTCCAGCCAGGCATACTCATCATAGCTTAGCCGCTGCTCTACCGCCTGACGGATCTCCTCGAGGGAAAGGCTGCGCAGCTGCTCCACCGTAAAGAGCTGATCCAGCTCCGCCTCTACCACAGCTCCACGGCGCATTCCCCTACCCCACTTGGGGTCAGCCAGATAGTCACCGTTAAAGTGGATGGTGTAGATCGGCACAGCTGCCTTCTTCAGGAAAGAATAAGTACCGGGCTGGATGTCCTCGAAGAAGCCGGCAGTAGAAAGTCTTGCCTCGGGCATCATGGCCAGCATATCGCCATTCTTCAGCACACGCATACAGTTCTTGGTGCTCTCCACATCCAGGGCAAACATACTCTTAGGAAACGCACCCAGCTTACGGAGCAGTTTACCTAAGAATTTATGGTAGAAATACAGCCGGGCCGCTACATAGTTGGGATTGCTCTTCAAAAGCAGCTTCTCGGAATAGACAAAATCAATGAAGGAGCCATGGTTACACAGAACGATAGAGGGCTTCTCCGGCTGGTGATCCAGCTTGTTTACCGTACGGACACGGATACCGCAGAGGTAAAAATACAGGCGCACCACACCATACAGCGGCAGAAGCAGCCAGCGGCTACAGCGCTGCACCACGGTCTTGGAGGAGTAAGCAGGGCGATCCGCAAAGGCATTGACCCTGGCAAAAAGCGCATCACGCTTCCAGTACATCAGAATGATCAGCACCACCAGCACAGCAAACACGCAGAGGGACAGGATCCAGGAGGCCGAAAGGGTCATATGCCCCAGGCCGACACCGATGCAGATGGAGGGAATGGAGCCCAGTATGGTCACCAAGATAAAGCGATGGTATTTCATGCCTACCCCGGCAGCAAAGAAGCAGATCATGCCGTAGGGAATGGCAGGCAGGAAATACAGCAGAAAAACCACCAGCACCACACGGGCTGAATTGGCAGCTTTTTCCAGATCAAAGGTCAGATTCTTCACAAAATACCCCCGGAGCTTCTCACCGAAGCAGCGGTACATACAGTAGATCAGCGTATTTCCAACAGCCACGCCGATGGTACAGCAGAGCAGGCCAATGGGGAATCCAAAAGCCAGGCCGCCCAGCACCTGCACCGGCTCAGCCGGAAGCACGGTACAGACCACCTGCAGCATAGACAGGATGCCAATGGTAACATAGCCCCGGTAGCCCAGCTCCTTCAGATGATCCCGCATCTCATCGGTACTGACATCCGAAGAGATCAGATCCTTCAGCAGCTGCAGATTGCCGCCGCCCAGGAAAAACAGCACGATCAGAGCCAGCACCAGGATCAGCACCCCTGCCATGATCCATTTTTGCTTTCTTTTGTCGATTGCCATAGCATTCTCCATGAATTCACAGATTGTTCATAATCATTATATCATACCAGGTCAATACCTGAAAGCAGCATTGAGAAAAACAGACCGGAAATTTCCGGTCTGTTCATCGTATTAAATTGCAGAGAAATATCCATCGATGGAAATCATCCGCTCCATCTGTTTTACACCAAAGGGACAGCGGCTTTCGCAATGGCCACACTGCAGGCAGGCATTGGCTTTGACCGAGAGCTTGGTATAATGATTGGCGGCAATGTCATCTCCGGCCTGAGCCAGATCATAATACTTGTTCACCAGGCCGATATCAATGCCGGCCGGGCAGGGCTGGCAGTGATTGCAGTACACACAAGTTCCGGAAATGATATCTGCAGTAAAGCCGCCAATCACGGAATAATCCTTTTCCTCGTCAGTAGCATTCAGGAACTTCAGAACCTGATCCAGATGCTCCATGGTCTGTACACCGGGCAGCACCGTCAGCACACCGGGGCGGTCGATGGCATACTGCAGGCATTGACTGTGACTCAATGCCTGGCCGAAGGGAGAATGCTCCGCAGACAACAGCTGCCCTGCGAAGAAGGGCTTCATAACAGAGATACCAACACCTTCTCCGGCACAGCGGCGGAACAGTTCAAAGCGCTCTTTGACAGAGCCGATGCCATAGTCATCGCCTTTTTCAAAGTCGTAGGCCGGGTTGATGGAGAACATCATCATATCCATCAAGCCCGTGTCCAGAATGCGGTTGGCCACGGAAGGGGTATGAGAGGAGAAGCCAAGATGACGGACGATCCCCTGCTCCTTCAGCTCCTTCAGATAATCCAGGACACCGATCTCCACAAGCTTGTCGAAATCTTCATTCTCATCAACACAATGCAAAAATCCAAAATCAGCATAGTCCGTCCCAAGGGTCTCCAGCTCCCAGAGGAAGGTTTTCTGAATGGTATCGAAATCCCGACACCAGCCGTACTCGCCATTTTCATCGTAGACAGCGCCAAAATGCATCTGCAGATACACCTGCTCCCGCTTTCCGGCGATGGCTCTGCCCAGGGGGGCATAGGTCGCTCCGGCGGTACAGAGGTCAAAAAAGTTGATACCATGATCCAGCGCCTTGCGGATGATGGCCTCGATCTCCGAAGTTGGCGTCTTCCCGATGCCGCCTAAGCCCAAACCTAACACACTGATTTTCTCCGAGCCGTGGGGTAGTTTTCTATATTCCATAAATAGTCTCCTAATCATATGAGTAAGATGTGGATCAATTTCATTTTATCATACGAACCGCTGCTAATTCAAGGCCGCAGGGACAATCTGAAAACTTTTCTTCGGCTTGTTCAATATTGTATTGCCTTAGTTTTTGAAATAGGATATAATGAAATTGCCAAATGATTCAACGCAGTAAAACGCAGAAGAGTGATGAATGACGATGGATGTATATATTTTTGATATCAATTCCATAGGAGAACTGCAGGGAAAAGAGCTGCTGACTCAGGAGCGGCGGAGCCGAATGGAGCGCTATCTGCGCAAAGCAGATCAGGCCAGATGCCTGGGAGCGGGGCTGCTACTGCGCTATGCCTTCGGTGAAGAAAGAGCAGCGCAGATCCTCCCGGATGACCTGGGCAAGCCCTATCTGCCGGAGGGGCCTTATTTCAATCTGTCCCACTCCGGGGACAAGGTGGTGCTGCTTGTATCTGACAGGCCCTCCGGAGTAGATATTGAGCAGATCTCCCCCTGGTCAAGGGCTGTGGCAAGTAGGGTCTTCACTCAAAAGGAGCAGGCCTGGCTCAATGCCCACGAGGAGGAGGATAGCGCCTTTTTCCGCCTCTGGACTGCAAAAGAGGCAGTTATGAAGGCTCTGGGGCTTGGGTTCCGACTTCATCCGGAGTCCTTTGAAATCAGCCCGGAGGAAGACATTCCCAATCCGGTAGAGGGGAGCAATTGGTATCTCCAATGGCGGAAGATCGAGGGCCATATGCTCTGCTGTGCTGTGGATATCCCCTCAGAAGAGATTTGCATTCGGGAGATTTTTCCTGAGGACGTGCGATAGGAAGCGCTGATTGCATGTATCGGAGCGATTTTCAAAATCGCAAAAGAATATGCCGGGAAGACCGCTCTCTATTTTGAGGGAGCCACTCGAAACTACGGCGAGCCGGAGCGCCGAAGCTGTTGCAACCAGGCTGGGCGTGGTCAAGGCCGGCGCTGCGATCTATGTGATCGATGAGAGTGATCCGGAAGACGGTGTGAATTTCATCATCAGAGATATAGGAAGCAAAGCCGTGATCGATTACGAGTGGATGGAAAGCCACGAATCTCCGCATACATCCGTTCAAGCCCACCGTTTCTGACG
>JAFQCY010000138.1 GCA_017399355.1 Oscillospiraceae bacterium | reverse complement strand
TACCACCTCCGCTCTGCGCAGTTTGAGGAGGAAGCAGCGGAAGAGGAGACCTGTGTCGGTGTCTGCACCGGCGTGCAGGTGGAGTCTGCCGCTCAGGCAGCAGAACTGCTGCAGCGCTTTGAGAAAGCTACTGTTTGCGTTGCGATCTCCGAGGATCTGAGCCTCCTTGCTGTGGTGCAGGATGATTTTGCGGCATATTACTGCGAAAAGCAGCTGAAAGACGACTATCTCCCCGTTCTTCGTGATATTTTCTCTGAAAAAGTGCAGAAAATGGCCCACGATACCAAGCCTCTGATCCGTGCCTTATTGGAAAAAGGCATTGATGCCAAGGGCTTCGTATTCGATACAGCTGTGGCGGCCTATCTGCTGGATGCCACCCGTGGCAAGTACGAGCTGGAGGAGCTGTGTGCTTCCTATCTGCACTTCAGCCCTCCCACCGACACCCTTCCCGAGGGCATTCTTGCCAGCAGAGCTGCTTCTGTGGATGCGCTTTACCATTGCTTCCTGCCCAAGCTGAAGGAGCAGGGAAGTGACAAGCTCTATTTTGAAGTAGAGCTGCCGCTGTGCTATGTGCTGGCCCGGATGGAGCATGCCGGTGTGGGCGTGGATCAGCAGGCCCTGGAGGACTTCGGCAAAATGCTGGCCCAGCGCATTGCCGACTGCGAGAAACTGATCTTTGAGGCCAACGGCGGTGTATTCAATATCAATTCCACCCGTCAGCTTGGAGAGCTGCTTTTTGAGAAGCTGAATCTTCCGCCCGTCAAAAAGACCAAGACCGGTTACTCCACCAATGCGGAAGTGCTGGAGGAGCTGAAGGATCAGCATCCCGTGGTAGAGGCTATTATGGACTACCGTATGCTCACCAAGCTCAAGAGCACCTATGCCGACGGCCTGCAGAAGGAGATTTGCCCTGATGGCCGTATCCGCACCACCTTCCAGAATACGGTAACCGCCACAGGCCGCCTGTCCTCCACCGAGCCCAATCTGCAGAATATCCCTGTCAGAACACCCCTGGGCAGCGAGATGCGCAAGATGTTCGTGCCCCAGGATAACTGGGTTTTCGTGGATGCGGACTACAGCCAGATCGAGCTCCGTGTCATGGCCCATATTGCCGATGACAAGGCCATGCAGCAGGCCTTCCGCAGCGGTGCGGACTTCCATACCTACACCGCCGCCCAGGTTTTCCGTGTGCCCTTAGAGGAGGTCACACCTTTGCAGCGCCGCTATGCCAAGGCGGTGAACTTCGGCATCATCTACGGTATGTCCGACTTCTCCCTGGCCAAGGACATCGGCGTCACACGCTATGTGGCCAAGGAGTATATTGAGAATTATAAGCGCAACTATCCCGGTGTGGCCAAATATATGACCGATATCGTGGCGACCGCCCGAAATCAGGGCTATGTGGAGACCATGTTCCGCCGCAGAAGAAATCTCCCCGATATTAAGAACAGCAATTTCAATGTCCGCTCCGGAGCCGAGCGTATGGCCCTCAATACCCCCATCCAGGGAACGGCTGCCGATATTATCAAGCTGGCTATGGTGCGTGTGTTCCACGCTTTAGAGGAGGAGGCTCTGCAGGCCCGTCTGATCCTGCAGGTACACGATGAGCTGATCGTGGAATGCCCCGCCTATGAGGCGCAGCTGGTCATGGAAATTGTCACCCGGGAGATGGAGCAGGCGGTGAAGCTCTCCGTTCCCCTTTTGGCGGAGGCAAAGATGGGAGAAAGCTGGTACGATGCCAAATGATCCGTAGAATGACCATTGAAGATGTGCCTCAGATCGCTGCTCTGGAGAAGGTCTGCTTTTCCGATCCCTGGAGCCAGCGCTCCATTGCCTCGGAGCTGAGCAATCCCTACAGCTGTTGGCTGGTTTGGGAGGAGGAGGGGACTGTCCTGGGCTATATCGGCTCCCAGACCGTCCCTCCCGAGGCTGATGTGATGAATGTTGCGGTTGCGCCGGAGCATCGCAAAAAGAAGATCGGCAGCAAGCTTCTGACAGCCCTCTGCGAGCTTTTGCACAGGGAGGCAATTGACAAGCTGTTTTTGGAGGTCAGAGCCTCCAATACTCCGGCCATTGCCCTTTACGAGGGCTTTGGCTTCCAGATCCTGGGCAGACGTCCAAAATATTATGTAAACCCCGTAGAGGATGCCTATATTATGGGAAAGGAGCTGAGCCAATGCTGATTTTAGCCATCGAATCTTCCTGCGATGAGACTGCCGTTGCCCTGGTCCGGGACGGCAGAGAGGTGCTGACGGATTGCATCTCCTCCCAGATCGCCCTGCACCGTATTTACGGCGGTGTAGTCCCCGAGATCGCCTCCAGGAAACATATGGAGGCCATTTATGCCCTGGCAGATGAAGCACTTCTGAAGGCAAATATCAGCCGCAGCGACATCGATGCCATCGCCGTGACCTATGCGCCCGGTCTCATCGGCGCCCTTTTGGTTGGTGTCAATTTTGCCAAGGCTGTGGCTCTGGCGCTGGATAAGCCTCTGATCCCAGTCCATCATATCCGTGGCCATATTGCCGCTAATTATATCGCTTACCCCGATCTGAAGCCACCTTTTTTGTGCCTGGTGGTCTCCGGCGGCCATACCATGCTGGTGGATGTGAAGGACTATACCCACATGGAAATTCTGGGCGGAACACGGGATGATGCGGCAGGGGAATGCTTCGATAAGGTGGCCAGAGTGCTGGATATGCCCTATCCAGGCGGTGCAGCTCTGGATAAAGCCGCCCAGAATGGGAATGAAAACGCTTATATCATGCCCCATACCAAGCTCAGCGGCAATCCGCTGGATATGTCCTTCTCCGGCCTGAAAACCGCCGCTGTGAATCTGATCCACAATAAGAGGCAGAAAGGGGAGGAAATCAACGTTCCCGATCTCTGCGCCAGCTTCTCCAAGGCGGTCAGCGAAATGCTGATCCCCCGAACCATGCAGGCCCTGGATCAGACCGGTTACCGCACCCTGGCTGTGGCAGGTGGTGTGGCTGCCAACAGCCGTATCCGTGGAGATCTGATGAAGGAGTGCGGGAAACGTGGGGTCCGCCTCTGCTTGCCGCCCTTATCCCTCTGCGGTGACAATGCCGCCATGATCGGGTCCCAGGGCTATTATGAGTATCTGGCAGGCAATCTGGCCGACCAGAGCCTCAATGCTTACGCCACCAAGACCATGGAAGGGGAGCGACTCTAAACCAAAATAAATTGCAGGTTGCCCTGTCGCAACCTGCAATTTTTTGTCGTAAAAAGTTGGAAGTCATAATGACGAAGAAAAGTGATTATGTAAACCAAAATGACGATTTAGTGAAAGAAAGAACTTCATTTGCGTCCTTCCGAAAAAACTGTCGAAATATGGAAAAAGCCTTGCGCATCAAGCCTTTTTCCCCTGTGCAGAAACCTGTTCAAAATGTTTATAACTTTTCGACCAAAGAAGTTTACAGCCTATTTATGGTCAACTACCCCCACAGAAACACTTCCAACTTTTTGCAGATAAATGCAATATATTGCAATTCGGAACTGCAACAAGCCCTGCAAGTTCAGCCCAGCAGACATGATAATTAAGCAGCTTGGATCAACCACTTATCCGTGAAAATACAGTACTATATCGGCGTGCTTTTACGCTCTGCAGGAGTTTTCGCCCGGAATATATACGAAACCTGTTGACAATGAGGCTGTATTCGTTTATAATAAACAAGGTTCGAAACGTGTTCCGAAATACGCCCCACAATAAAGGAAGTGAGCCTATGGCAGTCAGCAAAACAGAGAGCATCAAAAGTAAGAGTCTGCATGCCGCTGCAAAGCTGTTCTTGGAAAAAGGGTATACCAACTCCACCGTGAGGGAAATCGCAGAGGAAGCTGCGACCGGTGTCAGTGCGATGATCCGTGCTTGCGGTTCTAAGGAGGATATTCTTTGTGAGTTAGTCGCCTACGTTCTGGAGGGACAGTTTAAGTCAGTAGAACAGATTCTTGCCGGAATTACAGATGACAAGATACTGTTCTATGCAGCGGAGACTACGCTCCAGCTTCATATGGCGGAGTCCAGCGAGCATATCCGGGAGATGTATTCGGTTTCCTATTCTTTACCCAAGTCATCGTCCATCATATATCATGAGATTACGAGAAAATTAGAGTATATTTTTAAGGAACACCTGCCACACCTTGAGACCAAGGATTTCTATGAATATGAGATTGCCTCGGCGGGCATTATGCGCAATTTTATGACGGTACCCTGTGATATGTATTTCACAATGGAACGAAAGGTAGCCCGTTTTTTGGAAACGACCTTCCGTGTCTACTGTGTTCCGGAAGAAAAGATTGCAGAGGCGATTGAATTTGTATCTCGGTTTGATTTTTCGACCATAGCGGAGAGTGTGATTTCCCGTATGTTGGAATATCTTGAAAGTCAAACTTGAAAATAATGGTGATAAGGAGGAATTTATTATGAAGAGACTTCTCAGTATCCTGTTGGCAGTTGCCATGCTTGTGGGGATCTTGCCCGTTACTGTCTTTG
>JAFQCY010000137.1 GCA_017399355.1 Oscillospiraceae bacterium | reverse complement strand
GCAGCCAAAGCCTCCCTTGTCAAAGGTAAGTGAGACCCCAAATTTTCAATTTGGTTGGTCGAACTTATGCCTTGTGCTGAGGTGGGTCGCCTTGAAAAGGCGACTCGGAGGGATTCCGCACGCCGCAACACCGTTATTCTGTAAGGTTTTCCGCGAATTCGTACTGCCTGCACGAATCCCCCCGGATCGCCTGAAAGGCGATCCGACCCCCTTTGACAAGGGGGTCTTTAGTACCTCCGACAGTTCGAGAAACATCGATTTGACTCTGGTTCAAATCTATGGGCGGAGCTTTGACTTTTGTGATAAACTATCAATAAGAGCGATACTGAGCGAATTTGAGCGAAAATGGGAGCACTTTATGGAAGAATTATCTCCAAAACAGAAAAAAGAGCTGAAGCGGTGCAGGAGAAAGCTCTGCCTGTGCATCGTGATCTCTCTTTTGGCAGATCTCTTTTTTGTTTATTTCTTTATGCAGGCCTATCACGATGTGCTTCCCCTTACAGGCCGTAAGGCTCGCACCGTATCCGGCTATGTGGAGGATGTGGAAGTCTTTCGTGGAATGCATGGAAAGAGAATCCTTTATATACAAATAGACGGTCGGGAATATTCCATGAGATGGTTTGGCGGCAGAGAGAAAATCGAGGAATATGCGGATTATCTCCGTTCGGAAAGACCCTATGTCACCATTACCAATTTGCAGCAGAAGCCCTTCCTGGGTGTGATGGAGTCAAGAGGAAAGAATGTATCCATTTCCGATCCGAAGTATACCTATGATTTTACAGAGCGTATGGAGCAGTTTCTGGCTCGGGAGAGATCGGCCTGTATTTGTCTTGTAGTTGTTATGGGAAGTATCCTTCTTGCCATTGAGTTGCTGTTTCTTCTGATATACGGCAGTTACTACCGGGATATGAAGCTTCTAAAAAAACGCAGAAGAGCATCCATAGAGCGGCAGCGGAAACGCAGAGAGAATAAGCCATAAAAATACCCCGTTGCGAAGAAGTTTTCCTCTTCGCAGCGGGGTTTGTCTATCCTCCGTCGGATTTCGGATACGGATCTTTTTCATCCTAAGACAAAAAGCAGCACCCAAGAAACCTTGGGTGCTGCTGCTTCATGATTCGTCATTCTCCGGTGCTTTCTGAGCTGCTTTCTGTGGGGGGATCGGTGCTTTCGGTGGGCGGCTCGGTAGACTCTGTGGGAGTTTCCGTGCTTTCCGTGGGAGTCTCGGTGGATTCCGTGGGAGTATCGGTACTCTCCGTGGGAGTCTCGGTACTCTCCGTGGGAGTCTCGGTGGATTCTGTGGTGGATTCGCTGCTGCTGTCGCTGGGGTCGGTGGATTCGGAGGGATCGGTGCTCTCCTCTTCCTCGCCGGTGCCCAGGTGGGCGATCTCCTTGTCACGCTTGTCGTACTCGGAGTAGAAGATGGCCTCCGAGGAGATCAGGTTGCCGTCCAGGTCGTACTTGTAGCGGTAGGTGGTCACGTCAGCGCCGGTATAGGGGCTGGTGATGACCTCGCCCTCTTCGTACCCCTGATACTTTTCGTAATCCTCCATCTCGGGATGGATGTTGATGGTAATTTCTTCGTACTCGTACCACTTGGTGACGGAATAGTCCAGCTTCACGGTGTAATTCTTGGTATCGGTACCCACAAAGCGGATGTGGACATAGCCGTCATAGACAGAGGCATCAATGCGGATGGGATAGATGGTGTTATTGCGGAACTGATAGTCCAGGGAGCCCCAGTAAACGGTGGCATCCATGCCATAGGGGATATAGGTGGGCAGGAACTGATGCTCCCAGCGCTCCACCACTTCCAGGTCGGCCTTGATGGTGCAGTAGAAGAGGGTGGAGGCCACCTGGCAGACACCGCCGCCCAGCTGGTTTTCCGTTCTGCCGCCCACATAAACACCGGCCTCGCCATAGCCCTTTTCTGCGGTACGCTCGCCTACGGTCTCATTGAAGGAGAAAATCTCGCCGGGCTTCACAATGGTGCCGTCAATGGCCTCGCAGGCCAGCTCCAGGTTGTGGGTACGGGTGGGGTTCCAGACGTGGGGGCTGTCGTAGGAGCTGAGGACATCGCAGAACAGCTCTGCCTCCAGGGACTCTCTGGTGATCCGGGGAACGATCTCACGCAGGGGCAGGGTCACGGTCTCGCCGGCCTTGGCGGGGAGGAAGGCCTTGTAAGCCTCGGCCATGGTGAAGCCGTAGCCATTGACCTCGTTGGTGATCTCATAGGTGTTCTCATCGCAGAAGGCGCCTACGGGAGCCTTGCACTTGTACTCCTGATAGAGGGCATCCAGATCCACGGGGGTGGGGAGGGTCTCGTCATAGACATACTGCAGGTCGTAATTGCCGGACATATAGCCGCTGACGATCTGGTCATAGAGCTTGTCGATGTGGATCTCCCGGCGCAGGGTGCCCAGGACGATCTCTACAGCCTCGGTCTCTACGGGGTTGCCGTCGGCATCGGTGAGGGTGATGGTGGTCTTGCGGATCTGGGTCTCGGAGCCCTCTAAGTTGGACTGGCTCAGGGTGCTCTCCAGCACGTCCCGGATATAGGCTTCGTCCAGGCTCAGGTACTGCACCACATCGATATCCACACGGGTCTCATTCTTCTTGGCGGCGAAGCCTCTGCCATAGGTCATGGCCTCATCCACGGCCTTCTGCACGTCCAGGGAGACATTGACCTTGTCCCCGGGGAGGCAGAGGATCATATCCCGCAGGTAGGGATTGCCGTTTTCGTCCAGAGGGGCATCGGCATCGGTCTCCGGCTTCTCCGGCTCTACAACGGGGTCGGTCTGCTGGGCATTTTCAATGGGCTTGCCGAAGATATCCAGCACAACCTCGCTCTTGGGGTCATAGGTGGTGGTATAGGTGGGGAAGCTGTCGCCCCGGGTATACAGGCGGATATTCATAGTCTCCGTGAAGGATACATCCTCCAGGGCGGCCACAGCCTGCTCCGGGGTCATGCCGCTCAGGTCGATTCCTGCAACGTAAATTTGATCTGCAATGAGGCCGTCATCCCTTAAGAGGAGGTAGCCGACCACGCAGGTGAAGAGCACCACCGCAGCCGCCACCAGGCCCAGGATCAGAGGCAGCTTGCTGCCCTTTTTCTTCTTGGGGCCTTCGGGGATGGGCTGCTTCGGTGGGGCAGAGCGCTGCACGGCAGGCCGCTGCGCCGGGGGCCGCTTTGCCCCATTGCCGGGGGCGGCACTGCGGGGGCTTACCACAGGCTGCTGATTGCTATAGTAAAGGGGTCGATCCCCGGGACCCTGGGGCCGATTCTTTTTTTCAAACTTTCCCATAATTTTCTCCTATCTATATGCGCAGTTTGCGCAGCAACTTCGTTCCTGCACTTATTATACCGATATTGTCTCAAAAAGCAACAGAAAACATAAAAATTTTTAAGCACAAATTTGAATATTATGTAAACTTCTGGAAAGAAGGAAGCTCCTGCTTCCCGTCCCTGTTCTTAGACGAAAAATCAGGAGCTTTTGTTTCCCTCTTTTTGATAATTTTTGAAAAATTTTTGGGCAGTTTTCAGGGGATCGTCCTTTTGCTGCAGCTTCAGGCAAAGAATGGGCACATTGGCCTTGGGGGCCAGGTACAGGCGGTTTTTGTACTCCGGCAGGGCGCAGAGCCGGGAGATCTCCTCAAAGGAGAAGCTCTGCAGAGTAAAGTGCAGCTCCCTGCCCTTTTGGCTGATATCGGTTACCTCGCAGGCGGCAGCCTCCGCTCGTAACAGCGCAATATCAATGAGATTTAAAGCGCCCTTGGGAGGATCGCCGTAGCGGTCTACGATCTCGTCCAGCAGCTCCTCCGCATCGGCCTTGGAGCGGATGGCAGCCATGCGGCGGTAGAGATCCATACGCTGCTCCCCGTTGGAGATATAGTCCTTGTCAATATTGGCGGTGATGTCCAGGTCGGCGGTGCAGCTGACCTCCTGCAGGGGCTTCTCGCCCCGCTCCTCCAGCACGGCCTCCTCCAGCAGCTTCAGGTAGAGGTCATAGCCGATGGAGATCATGTGGCCGGACTGGGAGGCACCCAGCAGGCTGCCTGCTCCGCGGATCTCCAGGTCACGCATGGCGATCTTGAAGCCGGAGCCGAACTCCGCATATTCGCGGATGGCATTGAGGCGCTTTTCGGCGATCTCCGTCAGAACCTTGCCCTTGCGGAAGGTCAGGTAGGCATAGGCATGGCGGCCGGAGCGGCCCACACGGCCACGGATCTGGTGCAGCTGGGCCAGGCCCAGCTTGTCGGCATCCTCAATGATCAGGGTGTTCACATTGGGAATGTCGATGCCGGTTTCGATGATGGTGGTGCAGACCAGGATCTGCAGCTCCCCATCGGCCATGGCCTGCATGACCTCCGACAGCTCCTCTTCATTCATCTTGCCGTGGGCGATGCCCACATTGGCCCCGGGCAGATCCTGCTTGATCCGGGCGGCGCAGCGGTCGATGGACTCCACCCGGTTGTGGAGGAAATAGACCTGCCCCCCACGCTCCAGCTCCCGGCGCATGGCATCGATCAAAATGGGCTGGGCATACTCCAGCACATAGGTCTGCACGGGGTAGCGGTCATGGGGCGGCTCCTCAATGGTGGACATATCCCGGATGCCCGAGAGAGCCATGTTTAAGGTTCTGGGGATGGGCGTAGCCGAGAGGGTCAGGACGTCCACACCGTGGGCCAGCTCCTTCAGCTTCTCCTTGTGTCCCACGCCGAAGCGCTGCTCCTCGTCCACGATCAGAAGGCCCAGATCTTTGAAAACTACATCCTTTTGCAGCAGCTTGTGGGTGCCGATCACCAGATCCAGCACACCGCTGCGCAGGTCGGCCAGCACCTTGCGGTTCTGGGCAGGGGTGGAAAAACGGGAGAGCACCCCGATATTTACGGGGAAGCCGTGGAAACGGGCGCAGGCGGTGGTATAGTGCTGCTGGGCCAGGACGGTGGTGGGTACTAAGATGGCCACCTGCTTCCCGTCCAAGATGGCCTTCATGGCGGCACGGAGGGCGACCTCCGTCTTGCCGAAGCCCACGTCGCCGCAGAGCAGACGGTCCATGGGAGCCGGGGACTCCATATCGGACTTGATCTCGTCAATGGAGCGCAGCTGGTCATCGGTCTCGGCATAGGGGAAGTTCTGCTCAAATTCCAGCTGCCAGGGGGAGTCGGCGGCAAAGGCGAAGCCGGGAAGCCGCTTGCGCTCGGCATAGAGCTTGATCAGATCCACCGCCAGCTCTTTGGCGGCAGATTTAGCCCGCTGCTTGGTCTTCTCCCACTGGTCGCCGCCCAGGCGGCTCAGCTTTACGGCGCTGTCCTCGCCGCCGCCGATATACTTGCCGATCAGGTCCAGCTGGGTGGCGGGGACATAGAGCACATCCGTGCCCTGGTAGGCGATTTTCACATAATCCTTTACGGCTCCGTCCACCTTGATCTGCTCCATGGCCAGGTACTTGCCGATGCCGTGGTGCTCATGCACCACCAGATCTCCGGGGCAGAGGTCGGTAAAGGAGTCTAATTTCTGCCGATTGGTAGGTTTTTGACGCTTTTTGCGTATATTTTGAGCGTTTTGAGCCAGGAGCTGACCTTCCGTCAGCACGGCCAATTTCATCTCCGGATATTCCAGACCGAAGGGCAGAGAGCCATCGGTCAGGAGGATCTGCCCCGGCTTGGGCAGGCTCTTCAGGGGGAAGGCCAGCATGGCGGACAGGCCCTTTTCCCGAAGCTGCTGGGCTAAGATCTCCCCCCGGCGCCGGTTGCCGCAGAGGACAAGGGAGGCAAAGTCGTTTTTCTGATAGTGGGCCAGGTCTCCCATGGCCACCTCCAGATTGCCCCCGTAGGAGGGCAGCTGCTTGACGCTGATGCTCAGAAGCTCCTTGGGCGGCAGGCTCTCGGGATAACGGGAGGCCAGGAAGGAGTCTAAGAAGAGGGCGGTGCAGCCCTGCAGGCTGCTGCAGACCGTCTCAAAATCGGCGCTGAATTCGCAGTTCTCTCCAAATAGTACCCCGGATTCCAGCAGGCTGTCCAGCATCAGCCCCTGCTCCTCCGTATAGCGGTCGGCGGCACGGCGCAGGTTGCCATGGTCGCAGAAAAAGAGCAGGCTGCCCGAGGGGATATAGTCGGCGGCGCAGGTGAATTCCGGGTAGATCATGGCCATATAGCGGTCGCTGGGGGCAAAGCTCAGGCCGGCAGAGAGCTGCTCCGTGTCCTCCCGGAGGGTTTTCAGCAGGGCCTCGTTGGGGATTTTACGGCGGCGCAGGCGGCTTTGCAGCGCCTCTAAGTCGTCGATCAGGCCCTGCCGCCCCCGGGGATGGAGATCGGGCTGGGTCTCTGCCACGGGGAGGATCAGGGCATAGTCCGTGTTCTCCCGGCGGCGCTGGGTCACGATGTCAAAGAAGCCCATGGTGTCGATCTCGTCTCCGAAAAATTCCACCCGAATGGGCTCGGCATAGGCCGGGGAGAAGATGTCCACAATGCCGCCTCGGACGGCAAACTGTCCCGGGCCCTCCACCAGGGAGCAGCGGACGTAGCCGCAGCGGCTCAGGGCGGTGATCAGCGCCTCCTGCTCCAGCACAGCCCCTTGGCGCAGCTCTCTGGCGCAGGAGAAGAGGCTGCCTTTGGGCATGGTGCGGACGCAGAGGGCCTCCCAGGTGGCGATCAGCAGGGGGCATTTGCCCATGCTCAGCTCGTAGAGCAGCTTCAGGCGCTTCTGCTCAAACTGACGGGAGATGGCGGAGGCGCTGTAAAAGCCCAGGTCACGGGAGGGCAGAATGGGGATCTCCCGGTCTAAGAAGGACTTCAGCTCCTCCTGGCTGCGGCGGGCGGCCATCTCGTCCTGGCAGAGGATCAGGGCCGGACGATTGGTCTGGTGAATGACCGAGGCGATCAGATGGCTGCGGCCCAATTGCGCCGCACCGGAGAGCCCCACATGGCGGTTTTTCTCCAGGGTGGAGATCAGCTTGCCATAAACCGGCAGGTTCTTTAGGGCGGTGAGTAAGAGTTCCATTGCAGTCAATGCCTCCTTTCGAAGGGAGAATGAGGAGAGGGTGGATAGTGAATGGTGAAGGTGGCGCTTCGCCCAGTGATTTTAAATAAATCGGCGTAGCCGATACCTATTCACCATTCGTCATTCACCAACCGTAAATTTCTGTTTACAGGCGCAGATCAATATCAGGAGAAAGCTCCTCCAGGTAGGGATGCAGGCGCTTGCATAGGAAGTTATCCATGGAGATAAAATGAGAAAAGGCGCGGCAGGGGGCAGTCAGAAGTCCCTCGGGAAGTTGAGAGGCAAAATCTGGATCTACACCCAGGAAAGTCAGCGGCTGGGGATTCCCCCGCAGAGGTCTCCAATCCAAATACTCGCAGTAGTCGCTTATGGGTTTGGGACGCTGATTCTGCACTTTTTGCTGCAAGTTTTCGGGTAGCTTTGCCATAATTGTTTCCCAGGGGAGCTGAAGCGGTAGTTTGGAAAAGGTGATATACTCCAGATCCTGGGCGATTTCCGGCTTTGGCAGCATCGTTCCGATCCAGCCGTAGAGGCCGACCATCATAAGCTCCGTGTAATAGTCCGGTATCAGCTTGGAAATTGGTGACCGATCGACTCGAAGTACCCGAAGAAGCGCATAATGGTGGAAACAGGGGTGAGAGCCCATATTCTCAGTATCAGTGGTAATTTCGTAGGCCAGCAAACTGCCTGCCTGCCAGGGACAGCGGTGCATAGTGGGTTTTGCTACCTTTTTTGCAGGAGGTATAGGAGAAAGGAGCAATTCTTCCAGCTGGTTCAGGTGTTTTTGTCGCTTCTTTTGCTCTGCCTCAGCCCAATAGCTCAAATCTTCACCGCTGCGGATCAGTTGCAGTGCTTTTTCTTTTGCTCTGGGAGTCAAGCGGCCCTTCTTCCATTCCAACTGCGCCATAGTCAGCCAGAAAATGCTGCGGTAAAGACCGGTTTTCTCGTTGGTAAGACCGGTTTCTTTCAGCAGCAGCTCCTCAATCACAGGAGCTTCCAGTCCGATAGAAAGCAAAAGGGGATATTCGTGCCGCAGTGTATCGGCAATATCGTTGGAGAACAAACCGGGGCCCCAAATACAATATGCCATATGTGAATTCCTCCTTATATGGGTATGGTAATCGATAGACGGAAATTTAGCGCAGCACTTTAGTGCTGCGAGCGAATAACGAATAACTAAGGACTAAGAACTGAGGTGTGCCTCCGGCACGGATTTGGAATATATATTCCGTTAAACAGAAATTTGACGAACAGTTTGCCTGCACCAAAGACCCCCTTGTTAAAGGGGGTCGGATCGCCTATAAGGCGATCCGGGGGGATTCGTGCAGGCAGTACGAATTCGCCGAAAGCCTTACAGAATAACGGTGTTGCGGCATGCGGAATCCCTCCGAGTCGCCTTTTCAAGGCGACCCACCTCCCTTTGACAAGGGAGGCATTGGGTGCAGCCGACAGACCGAGAAACATCGATTTGACTCTCATTCATATCCATGGGCGGAGCCGATACCCCAGTGATTCACGATCAGCGATTAGCGAAACTTCGAGCCATGCAGAAATGCGGAAAATGGGGTCTTGCCCCATTTTCCGTGTTACTGCAACAATATATGACAAATTATCCGGGCTTTCTGCCGTTATATTTTCCGGCAGCGGCCTGCACGCCCTGCTCCAGGAGCAGCAGCGCCGCATCGGCG
>JAFQCY010000136.1 GCA_017399355.1 Oscillospiraceae bacterium | reverse complement strand
CGTCAAGACCGTCCTCTACGACGGCCGTACCGGCGAACACTTCGATAATCTGGTTACTGTTGGCTATCCTTACTTCCTGAAGCTGCACCATCTGGTCGATGACAAGATCCATGCACGTTCAACCGGTCCCTACAGACTGGTTACCCAGCAGCCTCTGGGCGGCAAGGCCCAGTTCGGCGGCCAGCGTTTCGGCGAAATGGAAGTTTGGGCCCTGGAGGCTTACGGCGCTGCCTA
Source organism: Oscillospiraceae bacterium (assembly GCA_017399355.1). GTDB lineage: Bacteria > Bacillota > Clostridia > Oscillospirales > Oscillospiraceae > JAZOXB01. The sequence goes on along the minus strand of JAFQCY010000136.1, from coordinate 13,049 downwards.
CACCCTGCAGGAGATCCTGACGGTCAAGTCCGACGACGTGACCGGCCGTGTCAAGACCTACGAGGCCATTGTCAAGGGTCACAATGTTCCCAAGCCCGGCGTTCCCGAGTCCTTCAAGGTTCTGGTCAAGGAGCTGCAGTCCCTGTGCCTGGATGTCCGTGTGCTGGACGACCAGGGCGAGGAGATCGAGCTGCGTGAAGAGGACGAGGACGATCTGGTCTACGCCGCCGGTGAGAACTATATCACCGATGAAAACGAAGTCCTCTCTTCCGGCTTTGCGGTAGATCCCGACAGCCTGGACAACGATGTCAACACCCTGAGCCAGCTCATCGGCCTGGGCGACGACGAGGACGATACTGACGACGCTTTCGGAGATTCCGATGGCGATTATGAAGACTAAAGGAGGGCAATACCATGAGTAACAAGACTTTCAGCGCCATTAAGATCGGTATTGCTTCGCCGGAAATGATCCGTGAATGGTCCTTTGGCGAGGTCAGAAAGCCTGAGACCATCAACTACCGTACCCTGAAGCCCGAGCGTGACGGCCTCTTCTGCGAGAAGATCTTCGGGCCCACCAAGGACTGGGAGTGCCACTGCGGCAAGTATAAGAAGATCCGCTTCAAGGGCAAGATCTGCGACCGCTGCGGTGTCGAGGTCACCAAGGCCAAGGTGCGCCGTGAGCGCATGGGCCATATCGAGCTGGCTGCCCCCTGCAGCCACATCTGGTACTTCAAGGGCATCCCCTCCCGTATGGGTCTGCTCCTGGATATCAGCCCCCGCATTCTGGAGAAGGTTCTCTACTTCGCCAACCACATCGTCACCGATCCCGGCGATGCCCCTCTGAGCAAGGGCCAGATCCTCTCCGAGAAGGAATACCGGGATATGCGTGAGAAGTACGAGGACGATTTCGATGCCGGTATGGGCGCCGAGGCCGTCAAGAAGCTGCTCCGGGATATCGACCTGGAGAGCCTCTCCGAGGAGCTCCGTGCCGAGCTGAAGAACGCCAACGGCCAGAAGAAGCTGCGCATCATCAAGCGCCTGGAAGTGGTCGAGGCCTTCCGCCTCTCCGGCAATAAGCCCGAGTGGATGGTCATGGACGTTCTGCCCGTGATCCCTCCCGAGATCCGTCCCATGGTTCAGCTGGATGGCGGCCGCTTCGCCACCTCTGACCTGAACGATCTGTACCGCCGTGTCATCAACCGTAACAACCGTCTGAAGAGACTCATCCAGCTCAATGCTCCCGATATCATCATCCGCAACGAGAAGCGTATGCTTCAGGAAGCGGTTGACGCCCTCATCGACAATGGCCGCCGTGGCCGTGCCGTCACCGGTGCCAACAACCGTGCGCTGAAGTCCCTGTCCGATATGCTCAAGGGCAAGCAGGGCCGTTTCCGTCAGAACCTGCTGGGTAAGCGTGTTGACTACTCCGGCCGTTCCGTTATCGTTGTCGGCCCCGAGCTGAAGCTCTATCAGTGCGGTGTGCCCAAGGAGATGGCCATCGAGCTGTTCCGCCCCTTCGTTATGAAGAAGCTGGTTGCCGACGGCGTTGCCAACAACATCAAGAGCGCCAAGAAGAAGATCGACAAGGGCGAGCCCGAGGTTTGGGACGCTCTGGAGATCATCATCAAGGATCGCCCTGTCATGCTGAACCGTGCGCCTACGCTGCACCGTCTGGGCATCCAGGCCTTCGAACCCGTGCTGGTAGAAGGCCGTGCCATCAAGCTGCACCCCCTGTGCTGCACCGCCTTCAACGCTGACTTTGACGGCGACCAGATGGCAATCCATGTGCCTCTGTCCGCAGAGGCTCAGGCAGAAGCCCGTATGCTGATGCTCTCTGCCAACAACCTGCTCCGCCCCCAGGACGGCAAGCCCGTTACCGTTCCCACCCAGGATATGATCCTCGGTACCTACTACCTGACCTATGTCCGTCTGGGCAAGCAGGAGAAGGGTGCTGAAGAGGTCTTCGTCACCGATGCCGGTGATTTCGACCTGCCCGTAGGCCAGCTGGTAGACGGCGACCTGATGGAAGCCGCTCTGGACGAGGCCGAGCGCACCAAGAAGCGTGCCCCCAAGTTCAAGGCAAAGCATGCCTACTCCAGCGTGGAAGAGGCCATCACCGCCTACACCTGCGGCGCCATCGGCTTGCACGCTCCCATCCGTGTCCGTTACGGCAAGGAGATCGATGGCAAGATGCAGTATAAGATCATCGATGCCACCGTGGGCCGCCTGATCTTCAATGAGCCCATCCCCCAGGATCTGGGCTTCGTAGACCGCAGCAAGCCCGAAAATGCCTTCGAGCTGGAGGTCAGCTTCCTGGTCGGCAAGAAGAAGCTGGGTGTCATCATCGACAAGTGCATCCGCAAGCACGGCTTCACCATCGCCACCGAAATGCTGGACCGTGTGAAGGCCCTGGGCTATAAGTATTCCACCAAGGGTGCCATCACCGTCTCCATTGCGGATATGGCCATCCCTGATAAGAAGTATGCCCTCATTGCAGAGGCCGAAGAAGAGGCCGTCAAGATCGACCGCAAGTATAAGCGTGGCTTTATCACCAACGAAGAGCGCTATCGCCTGGTGGTCAAGCAGTGGGAGCAGACCATTAAGGACGTCACCGGTGCTCTGCAGGAGAACCTGGATCGCTTCAACCCCATCTACATGATGGCGGACTCCGGCGCCCGTGGCTCCATGAACCAGATCCGTCAGCTGGCCGGTATGCGTGGCCTGATGGCCGATACCAGCGGCCGCACCATCGAGATCCCCATCAAGGCAAACTTCCGTGAAGGTCTGTCTGTCCTGGAGTATTTCATCTCCTCCAGAGGCGCTCGTAAGGGCCTGACCGATACCGCTCTGCGTACCGCTGACTCCGGTTACCTGACCCGTCGTCTGGTAGACGTCTCTCAGGAAGTCATCATCCGTGAGCACGACTGCGGCACCAAGCATGGCATCAACCTCTGCGAGGTGGTTGAAAAGGGCCAGGTCATCGAGACTTTCGCCGCCCGTATCCATGGCCGCTTCTCCGTCGAGGATATCTGCGATCCCGTCACCGGCGAGCTGCTGATCTCCAAGGATCGGATGATGTCCGAGGACGATGCCAAGCTGCTGGAGGCCCATGGCATCCACAGTGTCTATGCCCGTACCGTCCTGGGCTGCCGTGCCAAGAGCGGCGTCTGCGCCAAGTGCTACGGTATGAACCTGGCCACCTCCGAGCTGGTCAACCTGGGCGAGGCTGTTGGTATCATCGCTGCACAGTCCATCGGTGAGCCCGGTACCCAGCTGACCATGCGTACCTTCCACACCGGCGGCGTTGCAGGTGACGACATCACCCAGGGTCTGCCCCGAGTTGAGGAACTGTTCGAAGCCCGTAAGCCCAAGAAGATGGCAGTCATCTCCGAGATCGACGGCGTTGCCGATGTGGACGACAGCCACCGCAATGCCCTCCGTGATATCACCATCACCGCCGATGACGGCGAGGTCAAGCTCTATCAGGTGCCCTACTCCGTGGGCCTGAAGGTGGAGCATGGCAAGCGTGTCAAGAAGGGCGAGCCCATCACCGATGGCGCTCTGAACCCCCATGATGTGCTGCGTATCTCCGGCGTTGAGGCTGTGCAGGACTACCTGACCCAGGGCGTTCTGGCTGTGTACCGTCAGCAGGGCGTTGACATCAACGACAAGCACATCGAGGTCATCATCCGTCAGATGATGCGCAAGGTTCGTGTGGAAGATCCCGGCGATACCGAGCTCCTCTCCGGCACGGTTGTAGATGTCTACGAGTACGAGGCTGCCAACGACAAGATCCGTGCCCGTATGGAGGCCGGCGAGACCGAGCTGCGTCTGGCAACCAATACCCTCATGCTCATGGGTATCACCAAGGCTTCTCTTGCCACCGAGTCCTTCCTGTCCGCCGCCTCCTTCCAGGAGACCACCAAGGTTCTCACCGAAGCCGCCATCAAGGGCAAGGTGGATAACCTGGTCGGCCTGAAGGAGAATGTCATCATCGGTAAGCTGATCCCCGCCGGTTCCGGCCTGGATATCTACCGCAGCTATGAGACCAATGAGTGGCCCGAGTCCGAGGTCACCCAGGATATGATCGACAACGAGCAGCAGGGCTGATTCCCGAAATAACTTACAGCGCCGGGGAGGCGAGAATCTCCCCGGCGCTGCTGTTTTCCCCAAACCATGGTCTTGTAATTCCATTTAAAATATGCTAAAATAAATTGTTGAATAAAAAGCACTCCCATAGAAGCATATGGAGGACTCAAATGAACGAACGCACAAAGCGTCACGAAGAGCCGGAGATCGAGTTTCGCCGGCTGGCCTTGGCGGTCTGGGCAAAAAAGTGGCTCATCCTTTTGGTGACCCTGCTGTCTGCCCTGGTCTCCTTCTTCGGTACGCATTTTCTGATTACCCGGGAATATGAATCCGGGGCCATGTTTTATGTGAATAACAGCACCATATCCGTGGGCGATGCCGCCCTGAGCATCTCCTCCGGCGATATTTCCGCTTCCAAGAGCCTGGTGGATTCCTATATCGTCATTCTCCACACCCGTGAGACCCTGGAGGCGGTCATCGACTATGCCGGGGTAGAGCTGCGCTACGAGGATCTGGACGATATGGTCACCGCCGCCTCGGTGAATTCCACGGAGATCTTCCAGATCATCGTTACGGATACCGACCCTTACCGTGCGGAGAAGCTGGCCAATGCCATTGCCCAGGTGCTGCCCCAGCGGATCGACCAGATCATCGATGGCTCCACGGCTAAGATCGTGGATGCCGCCGTGCTGCCCACCAAGGCCAGCTATCCCAGCAAGCTGCAGAATACGGCCATCGGCCTGCTGCTGGGTGCTGCCGTGACGGTCAGCATCATCGTGCTGCGGGAGCTGTTTGATAACTCCCTGCGCTCTGAGGAGAGCATCGGGGAGCTGTGCCGGTACCCCATCCTGGCCTCTGTGCCCGATATGTCAGCCCCGGATAAAAAATACTATGGGCAGCGCCGTGCGCATCGCAGCGGCAATGCTGCAGACGGTCAGGCTGCCCTTGTGGGGCGCAATATCAGCTTTGCCGCTTCGGAGGCCTATAAGCTGCTGCGTACCAAGCTGCAGTTCTCCTTTGCCGATGAGAAAAGCTGCCATGTGATCGGTGTTTCCAGTGCGATCCCCGGGGAGGGAAAGAGCCTCACTGCGGTGAATTTAGCCTGCGTTCTGGCGGAGTTGGGCAAGAAGGTCCTGCTGATCGATTGCGACCTGCGCCGCCCCTCTGTGCAGGAGAAGCTGCCTCTTCAGCAGGCCCCCGGCCTTTCCGGCTATCTCTCCGGCCAGCACGGTCTTGCAGAGACCTTCCGTCAGATCGAGCCGGAGGGGTTGCAGCATTCCTTCGCCGTTCTCCCCTCGGGCCGTATTCCGCCGAACCCTGTAGAGCTGCTCAGCTCTACGAAGATGGCCAAGCTTCTGGAGCAGCTTCGCCGGGAGTATGACGATATTATCCTGGATCTGCCTCCCATCGGCGAGGTCAGCGATGCCCTGGTCGTGTCCAAGCAGCTTGACGGCTTTCTGCTGGTGGTTCGTCAGAACTACTGCAGCCGCAACGATTTTGCCGATGCCATCCGGCAGTTTGAGTTTGCCGAGGTCAAGATCCTGGGCATTGTCCTCAACTCGGTCAGCGATCCCGGCAAGGGGAAATACTACCGAAATTACGAAAAGACCTGAAAAAAGCGGAGCCCGAAAGGGCCCCGCTTTTGCTATGTGGGATTATTCGATATTTTCGATCAGACCGTAGCCGCCGTCATTTCTCTTGTAGACTACCGCAAAGGCCTGGTTGTTTTCCTCATCCTTGAAGGCGAAGAAATTGTGCTCCAGCAGGTTCATCTGAAGGATCGCTTCCTCACGGGTCATGGGCTTCATGGGGAATTCCTTGACACGGACGATCTCAAAGGCCTTGTCCTCTTCGACCTCGGGGGCGAAGGAGGTGACCTCAGCAGAGCGGACGAAAGCGTCCTGACGGAGACGACGGGCAAGACGGGTCTTGTTCTTGCGGATCTGGCGCTCGATGGTGGAGACCGCTGCATCGATGGATGCGAACATATCCGAGGTTGCCTCGCTGGCGCGGAAATAGGTGTTTGCGGCATGAACCGTAATTTCGACCTTATTACGGTCCTTTTCTACAGAAAAGGCGACAAGTGCCTCCGCATCCTCACGGAAAAAGCGTTCCAGCTTCATTACCTTCTTCTCGGCATACGCATGGACATTGGAGGGCAGGCTGACTTTTTTCTCGGTAAATTGGAATTTCATAGGTAGTCGCTCCTTTCATGTTTTGGGGGTATGCGATCTATTCACGCCGAATCCGGCGGTCATAGCAGGGAAAGCCTGAGCTTTTCTGTCTTTATTATACCATACTTTTGAAAATAATCAAGCATCATCCGCCTGGTTTATCAAAAGCTTGTCCATAATTGCACGATAAATTGCCTCGGCCTTCTGGGAGAAGGCATTGGCCAGGCGCATGGCCTGCTTCTGGTTGGGGGCCATCAGCTCCATATTCAGCAGCTCGCTGACCTCATCGGTCAGGCTGAGGCGGACGGAAAAATCGCCGCTCTCCCGCTTGGATACCTCCGTTTTGACATAGCTGCTGCGGCGAACCTCCCGGTTAAAGCGCTCCACGGCAGCCTGGGCCCTCTGGGCCACGGCATAGGCCACGGCATCCTCCGTAACCTCCCCGGCCTCACGGCCCTTCTGGGTGATCACATAGCGGTCGCCCTCTGTCTCCTCCAGGTGACCGGAGGCCACCATCTGGGGTACGGCCTGGGCAAGGTCAAAATAACTGAAGCGGTCGTCCTGGTAAGCTAACTCATATAATTTCTGCAGATCCACGGGGTAGACCACCCGGGCCATCACATAGAGGATCAGCAGCTTCACATCCAGCATATCGTGGATAAAACCTTTGGGTTCCATGTTGCACCTCACTATCTCTGTATGTCTCTATTATAGCGGAAATCTCCGCCCTTGGCAACTGCCTTTTCACCCTTTCCGAAAAAAAGCATATTCTGTAGGGAAAGGATGTGAGACGGATGGAAGATGAGCTGGTTCTCCTGGGCGGTGATCTGCGGATGCACTGGGCGGCCCGGGAGCTGCGGCGGCAGGGAAGGGCGGTTATCACCTGCTGTGTCCCCCATGAGCCGGAGCAGCCCCTGCCCCATAGGATCAGCACCCTGGTGCTGCCCTTTCCTGCCTTTCAGGGGGAGCGGATCCGTGGCGCTTCGACTCCCGGGGTGAAGGAGATCCTGCCAGCGCTGCAGCCGGGAAGCCGTGTGTTTGGCGGCCTGCTGGAGCCCTGGGCGGCGGCCTTTGGGGAGCGGGGAGCGCAGTGCTGTGAGCTATATGGTTCGGAGCCTCTGACTACGGCCAATGCCGCCCTTACAGCAGAGGGGGCGATGGCCTTAGCCATGCAGCATTTGCCCATTACCCTGGAGGGGATGCACTGCCTGGTCATTGGCTTTGGCCGGATCGGAAAGCTCCTGGCCCGGAAGCTCTCGGCGCTGGGGGCAGAGGTCCGGGTCAGCGCACGCAGCGTCTCCGACCGGGCTATGGCAGAGGCTCTGGGCTACGGCAGTGAGGAGACCGGGCACTATCACCATGGGCTTTCTGCCTATGAGCTGATCCTGAATACCGTGCCCCACCGGATCCTGACGGCTTCGCAGCTGGCTGGGGTCAGGGAGGACTGCCTGCTGGTAGAGCTGGCCTCTCAACCGGGCGGCATCCCCCGGGATAGCTGTGAGGCGCTGGGACTGTCTTACCTGGCTGCACCGGGACTTCCGGGGAGCTATGCGCCCAAAACCGCCGGGATCTTATATGCCCGCAGCATCCTTGCAGGATCAGAAGGGAAGGATGGCCATTGAAAAAGACCCTTGGATTTGCCCTTTGCGGCTCGTTTTGTACCCTGAAGCCGGTACTGGCCCAGCTGGAGCGGCTGGTCCGGGACTATACCGTGATCCCCATTTTCTCGGAAAACACCATGCAGACGGATACCCGCTTCGGCCCGGCGGCACAGTTTGTCTCGGCGGTTACGGAGCTCTGCGGTGCAGAGCCCCTGCACAGCCTGCCCCAGGTGGAGCCACTGGGCCCCAAAAAGCTGCTGGATCTGCTGGTGATCGCCCCCTGCACCGGAAACACCCTGGGCAAGCTGGCAGGCGGCATTGCCGACAGCGCCGTGACCTTTGCCTGCAAGGCCCATCTTAGAAACAGCCGCCCGGTGGTGCTGGCTGTCTCCACCAACGATGCCCTGGCAGCCTCTGCGGAGAACATCGGAAAGCTCCTGGTACGCAAGCACTATTATTTTGTCCCTTTTGGCCAGGATGACTGGCGGAATAAGCCCTGCAGCATGGTGGCTCATATGGAGCTGCTGCCGGAAACCGTAGAGGCAGCCCTCACCGGTCAACAGCTTCAGCCCCTGCTGCGAAATTACTGATTGCAAAGCGACACGCTTTCCTGTATAATAAAGACAAAGGAGATGATACTATGCCGAAATTCAGCCTGATCGTGCCGGTCTATAAGGTAGAAGAGTATCTGCCCAAGTGTATTGAGTCTGTCCTTGCCCAGAAAAATCAGGATTTTGAGCTGCTGCTGATTGATGACGGATCTCCCGACCGCTGCGGCGAGATCTGCGATGACTATGCCGCCCGATATCCGGATAAGATCTTCGCCATCCACCAGAGCAATGGGGGAGCAGGCGCTGCCCGAAATCACGGCATCCGTCTGTCCAAGGGCGAATATATTCTGTTTTTGGACAGCGATGACTCCATATCCGCTGATCTGCTGTCCGATTTGGCAGCGGTGATCGACCGGGAGCCTGTGGATCTGATCCTCTATGGTGCCCGCGTGGAAAAGGATGGCAAGGAGGTGGGCCAGCTCCACGAGGATGTGCCCACCGAGCAGGTCATCCGGGTCAAGGATCACCCCAAGCTGTATTTCGGCGTAATGGCCCCCTGGAACCGGGCCTATAAGAAGGAGCTGTTTACCAAAAACGGCATTGACTTTGCTACCAAGGTCTGGTACGAGGACATCCGTGTGGTCACCAAGATCTTAGCGGTCAGCGAGACGGCCTACCGTCTCCCCGGGGCGTATTACCACTACCTCCAGCGGGAGGGCAGCGCCATGAATAATAAAAACAGCGGCCGCAATGTAGAGATCCTCTATGCCTATGACGATATTCTGTCCTGGTATGAAGCGCGTAATTTGCTGGAGGCTCATAAGAAGGAACTGGCCTTCCAGGCGGTGCAGCATATTCTTTTGGCGGCTACGGTGCGTGTGCTGCTGATCGATCGGAAGCATGAGCTGATCGGCCGCTTCCGCAGCTATATGGAGGAGCATTTCCCTGACTTCCGGGAGAATCCCTACCTGCCCCTTCTGGACAGCAACAAGCAGCTGATCTACAAGCTCCTGCTGAAAAAGCGCTATGGCAGCATCCGCTGGATCTTCCGCATCAAGCGGCTGCTGGGGAAATAATACAAAAGCAGGGTCGGCCTCGGGGAAGAGGCCGACCCTGTTCGGATTTAAGGAGATCCCGTTCCGGGGTCTTTTTTTCTGCGGAAAAATGCCAGGAGCTTTTTGCCGGTGTAGATCCAGTTGCAGCTGTTGCAGGCAGTGCTGAATTTCATGCCCGTGACCATATAGCACAGGGGCTTGATGGTGGCCAGGGTCTTCAGCACCAGATAGCAGATAACAAAGACCAGGGCGGATACATAGACCGTCTCCCGGAAGCTGTCGATGCGGATGGATCTGCGCAAGGAGCCCAGAAGAATATTATGCATCAGATAGATGGGCAGGGCAAGGGGAATGATGGGGATGGCACGGAGCAGCTTGCATTCCTTATTGCAGTTCTGCTTGAAAAACAGAAATACACAGGCTGCCAGCAGCACCTCAAAGCCGGAGAACTGATTCTGGAAGGTCTGATTAAACTGCCCATCCCGCAGAGTATAGCGGTATGTACCATAGATGATGACGGCCAGAACCGCCGCACCGACCCCAAGAAGAAGGAGATTGGGGATCCGCTTTTTGAGCCGGCCCAGATAGTAGCCGCTGAGAAACAGCCCCAGGCAGCCCTGCAAAAAGGAGAGCTGATCCAGCACATTGACGGCGGCAAAGGGCTTCAGAGAGTCCGGCAGGAGAACACTCAGAATGGTCTTCCCGTTGAGCAGGCACAGGAGAGTGATCACCAGCAGGTGGCCCTTCCGGTCCAGAGAGCGCAGGCCGCCGTACAAAACGGGGGAGATGAGGTACAGGGCGATCAGGGTGTACATATACCAAAGATGCACCCAGGCCGGGGATTGGATCGAGGAGACCATGCCGTGGTACAGTCCGCTGAGAGACCAGCCTTCGATATAGTGCATCCGCCAGAACACAGCCATCAGCGTCCAGAAGATCAGGGGCACCACCAATCGGGGCAGCCGCTTCTTCAGCAGATAGGAGACATCGGCGGTCTTTTCATCGTTGAGGAGCAGGTGGCCGGACATCATCAGAAACAGCGGTACTGCCGTAAAGGCGAAGCAGGTCAGAATATTCATCCCGTGCCAGCCCAGGGTGATCTCGCCCACCAGGGCATCGGAGGCTACATGCATATAGATCACGCCCATGGCTGAGATCAGCCGCAGATAGTCAAAATAGTGTAGATGCTTTTTGCCCAAAGGATCACCTCCAAAGGATGGTCAGCGTTTACTCTGCCCCAAGGTTATTTAGAGAAGCTCCCCGGAGCCACTTCAGCAGCTCTGCTGCCGTACCGGGGCGGTCGGTGGTCTGGAATTCCGTTCTGCCGGGGATCATGCGGGTGTTGTCATCGCTCTCGGCCCAGACGACCCGCTGCAGGATCCGCTCCTGACAGGCCAGGGGATCCTCCCCCTCGTATTCCTGCCATTGCAGCAGGATGCTGGCTTCAAAATTGTCTGTTGTCCAGCGGCCGAAGTTGGTGGTGGGGCTTTTCCACAGCCACTTCTTTCTTGCGCCGCTGCTGCGCAGGGGCTTCAGGTAGCCATTGTGAATGTCCTGGCTGCAGCGCATCAGCCAGATCACATGGTACCCGGCCCGCTGGAAAAATTTGCATACTTCAAAAAAGGCAGACTCCATCAGCAGCCCGTCCTGGATCATCATCACAAACTGCTTCATCTGCACATAGGCAACAACGGTCTCATCGCCCAGGGTGATGGGCACATTGCGGTTTTCCTCCGGGACGATGCTCTGCCACTGGCGGATCCACTGATCCCCGGGGCACTGGGAAAAGGTCTTTTTTCTGCGAAACAGCATAGGCTCTCTCTCCTTTTTAGTAGCTGCCCATGGGCTGCACACGGATCTCATAGGTGATGGTGCCGTTGGCCTCTTCCTCGATGACGATGGAGTAAGAGACCGTCAGAGTGCCGCCCTTCTCGCTTAAGTCGCAGCGGATCGACTCGGTGCGCAGGTTGATCATCAGGGCGCCAAAGCCCATGTCATACAGGGACAGATCCTCCTGGCCCACTACGAAGGTCATCTTGGAGTCCACTCCGCCGCTGCGGCGCAGGATCACCCGTTCACCCTCTACCCGAAAATCCGTCCGGGTGCCCTGCAGGCCGGTGAGCTCCGTCTCCTCGTAGCTCAGCTCCATATAGCCCTCTTCCAGCCGCATCAGGCCGGGGGTCACCAGCTGGGTGGTCTCCGGCTCCTCATTTTCATAGCGCTGGATGGAGGTGATGGTCAAAAGAACAGCGTATTCCATATCAATCTTCCATGGCCAGCTCCAGAAGCTGATCCAAAAGCTGGCTGTAGGGGATGCCGCTGGCGGCAAAGAGCTTGGGATACATGGAGATGGAGGTAAAGCCGGGCAGGGTATTGATCTCGTTAAAGACCACCTCGCCCTTGTCGTAGGTCACGAAGAAATCCACTCTGGACAGGCCACGGCAGCCCATAGCACGGTATACACGGATGGCAGCCTCCCGTACCTCCTCGGCCCGGTCATCCTCGATCCGTGCGGGGATGTACAGCTGGGCGCAGTCGGAGATATATTTGGCCTCGTAGTCATAGAACTCTGTGCCGGAGTCGATCTCGCCGCAGATGGAGGCGGCAGGGGAGTCGTTACCCAGAACGGCCACTTCCACCTCGGCGCCGTTGATAAATTCTTCTACCAGGATCTTGCTGTCGTACTTGGCAGCGTGCTCCAGAGCCGTGAGGAGTGCCTCCCGGTTCTTTGCCTTTGCCACGCCCACGGAAGAGCCTGTACCGGCAGGCTTGATGAAAACGGGGTACTCGAAGCGTGCCTCCACCTGAGACAGCACCTGCTCCGGGTTATTCTTCAGCGCAGAAGCGGTGACCAGAAGCCAGGCGGCCTGGCGGATGCCTGCGTGATCGGCCACCAGCTTGGTCATGGTCTTATCCATGCAGGCGGCGGAGGCGGCCACCCGGGGCCCTACGCAGGGAAGCCCGGCCAGCTGCAGCAGGCCCTGGACAGAGCCATCCTCGCCGTTTTCGCCGTGGAGCACGGGGAAGACCACATCGATCTGCTGCTGCACCACGCAGTCACCCTCAAAGATCAGAAGACCCTGACCCCGGACGGGGGAGAGGGCTGCAGGACGGTTCGCCTCCAGCTCTGCCCAGGTACCGGCGGGGAGCATATGGTAGTCCGTGCCGCCGAAAAGGATCCACCGGCCCTGCTTGGTGATGCCCACCGGGAAGATATCGTACTTGTCCTGATCCAAATTGTTCAGCACAGACTCTGCAGAACGCAGAGAGACCTCATGCTCCGGGGAGATGCCGCCGAACAAAATGCAAACACTAAGCTTTTTCACAGAAATTTCCTCCAAAGGTATTGTCATTATATCATATGTTATTTTCCCAATAAATACAAGAGTTATTTTTCCACCGGGCAGCAAAAAGCAGGGCTTTGCCCTGCTTTTTGCCCAGCTTGTCAAAGAACTTCCAATACACCCTCGTATCTGGTATAATAAAAGAGACGGGGGTGTTATTATGGAACAATGGAGAAAAGATGCGAGAAGTGAAATAATCATTGTGGATTTAGAGGCACTTGTACCTCAAGATCAT
>JAFQCY010000135.1 GCA_017399355.1 Oscillospiraceae bacterium | reverse complement strand
GGGTGATATATCTTCGATATGATATCGCTCTGCGAGCGATGATATATGCCTTCGGCATATGAGGGAACGGATATTATATCATATTTGCGGACGCAAATATATCATACGGCAACGCCGTATATCATATCGCCGAAGGCGATATATCATTAAATTTCCCACTCCGTTCCGCAAAACCATATCTATCGCCAAGCCCAAGAGACAGCCCCCCGGCTGTCTCTTTTTTTGTCGCTTCCGCCCAGGATCGACTGCCCAAAACCCACAAAAGCCCCTGGAATTCCAACAAACACGGAATCCCAAGGGCTTCTATTTGATTTTTCAGCTATTGTTCCCGATTGAAAATCATTTCATCCACGTTCATCGTCATCGTTCTATGCACGAAATAGGTGATGGTATATATGGAAACAGCCTGCAAATTTACTACGCAGGAAGCTGAATCCTATCGAAATTTACCAGCTTCATGTTCATTTTCGCAACACCCAACCTTACAAAACATATCAAATAGACATTGACAGAAGCTATTTGAGAATGGCATAGGGTAAAACCCGTCGTTTGTGTTGACAATATCACGGTATCGTGATATAATGTGGATAAAAGGAGGGAAGAATATGCCTGTATTGTCAAGATTTTATGGGATCGTGATCCGAATGTATTTCCTGCAAAAAGAACACAATCCGCCACATATTCACGCCATCTACGGTGATGATATGGCGGCAATTACCATTGCAGACGGCAAGGTTTTGGAGGGTGCTCTTCCGAATAAGGCGCTCGAATTGGTAAGGGAATGGACAGCCCTTCATAAGGAAGACCTTCTCACAATTTGGGAAACCCAGGACTTCAAGCATCTTCCTCCCTTGGAGTAAGGAGGCCTTTATGTTTCATAAGATTAAGAACATTTCGCCGTTGCCTGATTACCGTTTGAGCGTTCAATTTTCGGAAGGCTGTACCAAGATATATGACGTGAAGCCTCTATTTGAACGATTCCCGATTTTCTGCGACCTGAAGGATCCGCATTTGTTTTCTGATGTAACTGTTGATGTAGGCGGTCATGGTATTGTCTGGAACGACGATTTGGATCTCTCTTGCGATGAATTATGGGAAAACGGTGTTACAATAGAAACACCCTTTGACGGATTGATGGCATTCAGCGATGCTACGACTCTATGGGCGCTGAATGAAAGCACGCTGAGAAAAGCAATCAGCTATGGCAAGCTGATCGAGGGAGTCGACGTGTGCAAATTCGGCAAGCAATGGGTCGTTTCCGCAAAAGCGATGCGCAGGGAATACGGTGAGCCGAGAGTGTAACTCTCGCAGCGGCTCTGCGCTGGGCTGTGGCCTTCCGGGAAGGCTCGCTTTTCGCAGGCATTGCGGCTGCCGGAACGCATGGGAGCTTCTTCGGCTTTCGGAGGTAGTCAGGATATCGTAACAGGGACACCCCTTATTTTTGGGGTGTCCCTGTTGGTTTTTCTTTAGTGGCTGTACTTGGTTTCCAGATCCTTTACCATTTGGATGTAGCGGGAGCGGCAGGCTTCGTTGTCGCCCTGCTGCAGGGCCCGGTAGCAGGGGAGCAGGTAGTCCTCCCGGATGCGGCGGTAGCCGGGCTCGGCCTCGTCGCAGAACTCCAGGCAGGCCACCAGGCCGGGGGCCTTGTCGTAGTATTCCTCGATCAGGGCGGTATCGCCCTGCTCCGTCAGCCAGCCGTCCCGGAAGGCACGGAAGGCGGTGAGCTCGGCGCAGTCATCGGCCTTGCCCTCGTAGCGGCAGGTGGCGGTGGTGATGTAGCAGAGCTTGCGCTTCTTATAGCCCTTCTCCAGCACCTCGTAGTCGCCGGGATACCAGACGTCCTTGGGGAATTTCTCCAGCCAGAGCTTGTGGAGGGTATCCCGGAAGAGCTCGGCGGTCTCTAACTTCAGCTTCCGCACCATGGGGGTCAGGAAGATGGCCAGCACCACCTTCACCTCGAAGACCACGTTGCCACGCTGGGCCTTCCAGCGCCAGCGGCGGTCGCCGGTCATGTGCTGCTCCAGATCCTCCACCAGCTTGCCGCAGACCAGCCTGGCGGCGGCCTCCCGGCCCTGGGGGTGCTTGCGGATATAGGCATCTACTTCCTTCATCAGGCCGCGGTTGTCGTTCTCATAGCCCTCAAAGGCGGTGAAGAAATGCTTCTTTGCCAGCTTTTCGCAGTGCTTGGGGTAGCGGGTCACGGAGCCAAGCAGACGGGGGCGCAGAGCCTCCAGCTGCTGCTGGGCCTCCTCGGCGCTGAGCACATCCTCCTCCGGGGCGGCAACCGGGGAGGCGGTCTCCAGCGTGATCCGCTGGCCGCAGTACAGGCAGGAAAACTCCTGCAGCTCCGGGGGGACCTGCAGCTCCTTGCCGCAGTGGGGGCAGACTCTTGTGATCATCTCAGCCATGGGGAACCTCCTGTTTCGGGGCGTATTGTTCTACCCTCCATTTTTTCATATTTTTCCCCGTCTGTCAACTGCAGAGGGGGAATTTTTTATTTTTGTTTACATTTTTTCCTTGGATCGGCACATACTACGCTCTGAAACGAGGCGATGCAAATGCCGAAATTCGGCCTTTCCACGGAGATCTGCTTTGGCGTGGAGGCTGCAGAGGCCCTGAAGCCCTATGGGGGGCAGCGGGCTCTGCTGGTCACAGATCCCTATTTTGAACTCAACGGGGCAGCGGCGGAGCTGCTGGGGCTTTTTGCGCCGGAGAGCGGCTGCTTCTCCAAGGTGGGGGGCGAGCCCACGGTGGAGCTGGCGGCGGAGGGGGCAAGCCTGCTGCGCAGCCTGCAGCCCCGGCTGCTGATCGCCCTGGGGGGCGGCTCTGCCATAGACTGCGCCAAGGGGATGCTGGCGGTGACGGAGGCCGGGGAGCAGCCCTGCTTCATCGCCATCCCCACCACCTCCGGCACCGGCAGCGAGGTGACCTCCTATGCCATCCTGACCCACGGGGGCGTGAAGCAGGTGCTGCGGGAGGAGCGGCTGCGGCCCAATCTGGCCATTTTGGATAGCCGCTATGTCCGCTCTCTGCCCCCGGCCCTGGTGGCGGACGGGGGCATGGATGCCCTCTGCCACGGCTTTGAGGCCCTGGTGGCCAAAAATGCCTCCCCCTTTACGGAGGCCCTGGCCCTGCAGGCGGTGAAGACCCTCTTCCGTCTGCTGCCCCTGGCCTACCGGGGCAAGCAGGAGGTAGGGCAGGCGCTGCTCACCGCCTCCTGCATGGCAGGGATCGCCTTTGACCGGGCCGGGCTGGGGGCCTGCCATGCCTTAGCCCATGCCCTGGGCGGCCGCTTCCACCGGCCCCACGGCAGGCTCAATGCCCTGCTGCTGCCCCGGGTGGTGGCCTGGCACCTGCGCTGCTGCCCCGGCCTCTATGCCCCCCTGGTGGAGAGCCTGGGCCTCAGCAGCGGACGGGCCCTGGTCTATGCCCTGAACCGCCTGTGCCGGGAGCTGGGCCTTCCCAAGAGCCTTTCGGCCCTGAAGCTCTCCCGGGAGGAGCTGCTCGGGGAGCTGAAGCCCCTGTGCCGGACGGCGCTGGCGGACCCCTGCAGCAGCAGCGACCCCTGCAGCCCCACCGAGGGGGACTATGCCGGGATCCTGCGGGAGTGCCTGTGATGGGAGAGACCCTCCTGTCCGTGGGCATCGACATCGGCACCACCACCACCCAGCTGGTCTTCTCCCGGCTCCTGGTGGAGAATGCCGCCGGGGCCTTCTCCGTGCCCCAATTTGCCATCACCGGGAAGGAACTGCTCTACCGCAGCCCCGTGCGCTTCACGCCCCTGCTCTCGGAGCGGCTGGTGGATACGCAGGCGCTGCGCAGCATGATCGCCGGGGAGTATGCCGCCGCAGGCTACCGCCGGGAGCAGATCCAAACCGGGGCCGTCATCATCACCGGGGAGACCGCCCGAAAGGAAAATGCCCGGCAGGTGCTATCGGCCCTCTCGGGCTTTGCGGGGGACTTTGTGGTGGCCACGGCCGGGCCTGCCTTAGAGAGCCTGCTGGCCGGGAAGGGGGCCGGGGCAGAGGCGCTGTGCCGCCGGGAGAACCGCCCGGTCATGAATCTGGATATCGGCGGCGGCACCACCAACCTGGCCCTCTTTCAGGAGGGGGCAGCCACCCGCACCGGCTGCCTCAATGTGGGAGGCAGGCTGGTGAAGCTGAGCCCCGAGGGGCGGCTTCTGTACTGCTCCCCTGTGCTGCGGCCCTATACGAACTATCAGCCCGGGGAACTCCTGCCCCCGGAGGAGCGGCAGCGGCTGGGGGATTTTTTGGCGGAGATCCTGGAAAAAGCCCTGGAGGGAGAGCCGATCCCCCCGGGCTTTGTCACGGACCGTGTCCTCCCGGCTCCCAGGGAGGCCCTTCTCTCCTTTTCCGGCGGCGTGGCCCAGCTGATGCAGGAGCTGCCGGAGGAGCCTCTGGCCTATGGGGATCTGGGGGCCTACCTGGCCCGGGCCATTCTCCGCTCCGGCCTCTGCCGCCGGGACTACCGCCTGGCCCCTGAGAGCATCCGTGCCACGGTCCTGGGAGCCGGGAGCCACGCTACCGCCCTCTCCGGCAGCACCATCTTCTACCGGGGGATCTCCTTTCCCCTGAAGAACCTGCCGGTGGCCGCCCTGCCCCCCGAGGCCCTGCAGCTTTCCGGGCCGCTCCTGGCAGAGGAGATCCGCAGGCGGCTGGGGCTATTTGACCGGGAGCAGGCGGTATTGAGCCTCCGTGGGACGAAAGCCCCGGGCTTCGGGGAGCTCTGCCGCCTGGCAGACGGCATCGCCCTGGGGGCAGAGGACGCTCTCCGGGAGGGGAAAGCTCTGATTTTGGCCCTGGAGGCCGACTATGCCAAGGCCCTGGGCCAGGCCCTGGGGCTGCTGCTGCCGGGCCCTCAGCCCATCCTCTGCGCCGACGGCCTGGCCCTCTCCGAGGGGAGCTATCTGGATATCGGCAGCCCCATCGCCGGAGGCCAGGCCCTCCCCGTGGTCATCAAGACCCTGGCCTTTCAGGCATAGGCCGTTCTCCTTTTGGTACTGCCACGGAGGGTCGGAACTGCCGTACCAAGGGTGTCATTGCGAACCAGTCCGCAGACCGTTGGTGAAACTATGTTCCGTTCCTCGTATGTCATTGCGAACCAGTCCGCAGACTGGTGTGGCAATCCGTTCTCCTTTTGGCACTACCTCAAATGATCGGAACTGCCGGGGGAAGCGGATTGCCACGTCAGGGCTTTGCCCTTCCTCGCAATGACGGTTGTAAAAAGGCAGTACCGGCTTCTGTTCGAAACCTCAGCGCAATGACAGTTGTAAAAAGGCAGTGCCGGCTTCTGTTCGAAACCTCGGCAGTGTTGTCCCTTTCATAACAATGACGGTTGTAATATTGCAGGCCCTTGCTTGATTTGGATTTTACACAAAAAGGAGCGTATTTCTTTGAAGCTTCAGACCCGTTTATTTGGAAAAACCTATGTCTTTCGGGAGATCAAGGAGGTTCTGGCCAAGGCCAATGAGCCCAAAAGCGGCGATACCCTGGCCGGGCTTGCTGCCGCCAGCGCCCAGGAACGGGTGGCGGCCAAGGTGGTGCTGTCGGAGCTGCTGCTGTCCGACCTCCGGGAGAATCCCGCCGTGCCCTATGAGGAGGATGAGGTCACCCGGATCATCCAGGATGACCTGAACGAGACGGTCTATGCCGGGCTGCGCAATCTCACCGTGGGGGAGCTTCGGGAGAAGCTGCTCTCGGAGCAGACCGATGCTGCGGAGATCGCCCGGCTGCGCCGGGGCCTGACCTCGGAGATGATCGCCGCCGTCTGCAAGCTCATGAGCAATCTGGATCTCGTGAGCGCAGCGAAGAAGATGCCGGTGACCGCCCACTGCAATACCACCATCGGCCTGCCCGGCACCCTGTCCTGCCGTCTGCAGCCCAACCACCCCACCGATGATTTGGACGGCATCCTGGCCTCGGTCTGCGAGGGCCTCAGCTTTGGGGCGGGGGATGCGGTCATCGGCCTGAACCCGGCAGGGGACAGCCATGAGCGCTGCCGCCGGATCTTAGAGAAATTCCGGGAGATCAAGGAGCGCCACCGCATCCCCACCCAGACCTGCGTTCTGGCCCATGTGACCACCCAGCTGCGGGCCATGGAGCAGGGCGCTCCGGCGGATCTGATCTTCCAGTCCATTGCCGGGAGCCAAAAGGGCAATTCCGCCTTTGGCTTTGATGCCGCCCTCATGGAGCAGGCCCGGCAGACCGCCCTCCACCGGGGCAGCGCCACAGGCCCCAATGTCCTCTATTTCGAGACCGGCCAGGGCAGCGAGCTGTCCTCCGATGCCCACCATGGGACGGATCAGGTGACCATGGAGGCCCGTTGCTACGGCTTTGCCCGGCATTTTTCTCCCTTTTTGGTCAATACGGTGGTGGGCTTCATCGGCCCGGAGTACCTCTACGATGCCCGGCAGGTGATCCGTGCGGGGCTGGAGGATCATTTTATGGGCAAGCTCTCGGGGCTGCCCATGGGCTGCGATGCCTGCTATACCAACCACATGAAGGCGGATCAGAACGACATCGAGAACCTGGCCACCCTCTTGACCGCCGCAGGCTGCAACTATTTTATGGGCATCGCCCACGGAGACGATGTGATGCTCAACTACCAGACCACGGGCTTCCGGGAGACCGCCACCCTGCGGCAGCTCTTCGGCCTCAGCGCCATTGCGCCCTTCCAAAAGTGGCTGGTGGACATGGAATTTTTCACGCCCCAGGGGCTGCCCACCGCCAAGACCGGTGACGGCTCCGTGCTGCTGTAAGGAGGTGGGCATATGGATCGGGAAGAACTGAAACGGCTGGTGGCCCAGCTCCTGCAGGAGCGTGCCCCGGAGAAGGAGCTGCCGGGGGAGGATCTGACTCAGGTGGAGCTGCGGAAGCTCTATCTGGTGGAGCAGCCCAAAAACCCCGAGGCTTTTCTCCGGCTGAAGGCCAAGACCCCGGCCCGTCTGGGCATGGGCCGGGCCGGTACACGCTACCGCACCCAGACCCTCCTCCGCTTCCGGGCGGATCATGCCGCCGCCCAGGACAGCGTGTTCTCCCAGGTGCCGGAGGATTTCCCCAAGGCCAATGGGCTTCTGGGCCTGCAGACCCTCTGCAAGGAGAAGGAGGAGTACCTCACCCGGCCCGACCTGGGCAGGCGTTTCTCTCAGGAGACGGGGAACCTGATCCGGGAGGTCTTTGCCGGGCAGCGGATCCTGCTGGTGGTGGGGGACGGCCTCTCGGCCAACGCCATTACGGAGAACGCCATGGACTGCCTGCAGGCCATCCGTCAGGGGCTTAAGGCGAAAAATCTGGAGACCGGCCAGCCCATCTTCGTCCGCTACTGCCGGGTGGGCGCCTCGGATCACCTGGGAGAGCTGACGGGCTGCGAGCTGGTGTGCCTGCTGGTGGGGGAGCGGCCGGGGCTGGTGACCAATGCCTCCATGTCCGCTTACCTGACCTACAAGCCCCACCTGGGCACGGAGGAGTCGGAGCGGACGGTGATCTCCAATATCCACAGCCAGGGCATCGCCCCCGTGGAGGCCGGGGCCCATATCGCCGCGGTGATCGGGCAGATCCTGCAGAAGAAGAAATCCGGCGTGGCCTTTGCCGGGGAGGCCGGGCAGTGATCCCGGTGCAGGTGCTCTCCGCCCGGGTCATTGCCAATGTGGCCCCGGCTCTGGCGGCGGCTCTGAAGCTGCAGCCGGAGCAGCGGAGCATTGCCCTATTGACCACGGACTGTGACGATGCCACCTATATCGCCCTGGACGAGGCCACCAAGGCGGCGGCGGTGGAGGTGGTCTATGGCAGGAGCTTCTATGGCGGCGCCGCCAATGCCTCCACCCGTCTGGCAGGGGAGGTCATCGGCATCCTGGCCGGGGCAGACCCCACCCAGGTGCGCAGCGGCCTGCGAGCCGCCCTGAATGCCCTGGAGCATCTGGGCTTTGAGCCTGCCAACGAGGCCGGGGATATCGTCTATCTTGCCCATACGGTCAGCGCCTCGGGGCGCTACCTCTCCCGGCAGGCCGGGGTGCAGCCGGGGACGGCTCTGGCCTACCTCATTGCGCCGCCCCTGGAGGCCCTGGAGGCTCTGGATGCGGCCCTGAAGACCGCCGCCGTGGAGCTGGGGATCTTCTATCCCCCGCCCAGCGAGACCAATTTCGCCGGGGCCCTGCTGACGGGCAGCCAATCCGCCTGCGAGGCCGCCTGCCGTGCCTTCGCCCAAAGAGTGCGCCAGGTGGCGCAAAGGCCCAAGGATGCAGGCTGAACCCCCCTGCAAGAAGAACCGGCAGCCCGTCAAACAGAACTTTGACGAACAGTTTGCCTGCACCAAAGACCCCCTTGTTAAAGGGGGTCGGATCGCCTGAAAGGCGATCCGGGGGGATTCGTGCAGGCAGTACGAATTCGCCGAAAGCCTTACGAAATAACGGTGTTGCGGCGTGCGGAATCCCTCCGAGTCGCCTTTTCAAGGCGACCCACCTCCCTTTGACAAGGGAGGCTTTAGGCGAAGCCGACAGACTGAGAAACATCCATTTGACTTAATTTCAAATCCATGGGCGGAGCCCATACCTCCACCATTCACCATTCACCATTCGCCATTCACCACCCACCACCCACCATTCACCATTCACCACCCACCATTCACCTGTCGGCGTTGCCACGGGCGTACGCAGTATCATAAGGAGGAACTATGGAACTGGATCAGGACTTACAATCAAGGCAGGAGGCACGGCGCCTGGCAGAGGCCGCCCATGCCGCCTATGAAACACTCAAGGGCTTCTCCCAGGCGCAGCTGGATGGGATCGTGGAGGCCATGGCCCGGGCCGCTGAGGAGCAGGCCCAGCGCCTGGGGCAGCTGGCGGTGGAGGAGACCGGCTTCGGCAATGCCGGGGACAAGGCGGAGAAAAACCGCTTTGCCGCCCGGAAGGTCTGGGAGGCCATCCGGGATATGCCCACCGTAGGCATTCTCCGCAAGGACGAAAAGCGGCGGGTCTGGGACGTGGGCGTACCTGTGGGGGTCATCTGCGCCATCGTCCCCTCCACCAATCCCACCTCCACCGTCATCTACAAGGCCCTCATCTGCCTGAAAGCAGGCAGCCCCGTGGTCTTCTCGCCCCATCCCAAGGCCCTGTGCTGCACCCTGGAGACGGTGAAGCTCCTGGCCGATGCGGCAGAGCGGGCCGGTTGCCCCCGGGGGGCGGTGTCCTGCCTCCCCAGCCCCACCATGGAGGCGGTAAGGGAGCTGATGGGCCATGACCGGGTGCGGCTGATCCTGGCCACCGGCGGCCCCGGCATGGTCCGTGCCGCCTACTCCTCCGGCAAGCCTGCCATCGGGGTGGGGGCAGGCAACGGCCCCTGCTATATCCATCCCTCGGCAAATATTGCGCAGGCGGTGGCGGATATCCTCCGCTCCAAGACCTTTGACAATGGCACCATCTGCGCCTCGGAGCAGAGCGTGGTGGTGCAGCAGGAAAATGCCCGGGCGGTGCAGGAGGAGTTCAGCCGTCAGGGGGCCTACTTCCTCTCGGAGGCCGAGGCCGGGGCTCTGGCAAAGCTCCTTTTGCGCCCCGATGGGAGCATCAACCCCCGTGTGGTGGGAAAGACCGCCCCGGAGCTGGCCCGGATGGCGGAGCTCAGCGTACCCCAGGGAACCCGGGTCCTCATGGCCCACGAGACCCAGGCCGGGCCTACCCGGCCCTATTCCCGGGAGAAGCTCTGCCCCGTGCTGGCCTTCTTCGTGGAGAAAAGCGAGGACAGCGTGCTGCGCCGTGCCATAGAGGTGCTGGAGCAGGAGGGGGCGGGCCATACCTTCAGCATCCATGCCACCGATGAGGCGGTGATCCGGCGCTTTGCCCTGCAGGTGCCCGTGTCCCGTTTCCTGGTGAATACGCCCGCCTCCCTGGGGGGCATCGGCAGCACCACGGGGCTGTTTCCTGCCCTGACCTTAGGCTGCGGCGCTGTGGGGGGCAGCTCCTCCTCCAATAACATCGGCCCCCTGGATCTGGTGAACCTCCGCCGTGTGGCCTGGGGAGACACCCTCCGGGCTGCCCCTGAGACCGCCGCCACCGCAGACAGCGACCTCATCGAGGCCCTGACCCGGAAGATCCTGCAGCGGCTGGAGCTGCAATGATCCGCTATTTTTTGTTGAATAATCATCAATTTTGGAGGTAGTTTTTATGAATACCAATGCATTGGGAATGATCGAGACCAAGGGCCTGGTGGGCGCCATTGAGGCGGCTGATGCCATGGTCAAGTCCGCCAACGTCCAGCTGGTGGGCAAGGAGCAGGTGGGCGGCGGCCTGGTCACCGTCATGGTGCGTGGGGATGTGGGCGCTGTGAAGTCCGCCACCGATGCAGGCGCTGCGGCGGCTGAGAAGGTGGGCGAGCTGATCTCCGTCCATGTGATCCCCCGTCCCCACGCCGAGGTGGATGCCATTCTGCCCAAGGCCGGCTTCGACAGCCCCACAGAGTAATGCTCTATACCCAGTCAGGGGCGAAGGATGCCATCCGCACCGAGGGGAAAGAGCGGGTTTTCTGGCTCTATCCCCAGGATCGCCTGACCCCGGCGGCGGAGGATTGGCTGAAGGCCGAGGGGGTGCGGATCTGCCGCCGGGACAGCGCCCCCACGGAGTTTACAGACCTGCATGGGGGCCGCTATGACCACAAGCCCGAGGAGCTGACCCACCTGTCGGGCCAGCTTTTGGTGCCCAAGACCCATCCCCGGATCCGCTTCCGTGGGCAACTGGATGGCCTGGAGAGCCTGCTGCTGCTCTATGGCTGCTTCTGCCCCCGGCAGCAGCAGGCTCTGGGGGAGATGCTCCGGCTGTGCCGGGCTATCATGCGGGCGGACGTGTTAGAGGAGCCGCTGCCGGAGCTGCAGCTGGGGGGCCTGGATGCCGCCACCCTCCGGGAGCGGAGCCACTACCCCCAGAACTACTATGGCCGGGGCCATTTCCAGCCGGAGCTTTCGGACGGGGAGACCCTGCTCCGCCTGAACCACCTGCGCACCGAGATCCGCAAAACGGAGCTGGCTGCCTGCGCCGCCTTCTCTGACCGGGACGGCCTCCTGGGGCGCAAGGATCTGATCCGGGCCCTGAACCGCCTGTCCTCCTACTGCTACCTGCTGATGCTGGAGGAAAAGGCCGGGGCGAAAGCCCCATGAATTGGGGGCGAAAGCCCCATGAATTGCCCTGACGGGCATGAATTGGCTTCGCCATGAATTGCAGCTTGCGCTGCATGAATTGCGCTGCGGCGCATTGGGGGGCAATTCAATTCATGGAGCGAAGCGAGAAATCATGCTGCAAAGCAGCAATTCATGACCCAAAGGGTCAAATCATCAGAACCTACCAAATCATCACCGCACCACCAGCCACCCACCGTAGGGGCGCACCGCCGACAAATCGATGTTTCTCGAACTGTTTGCCGCATATCCAATTAACGACCTCCCCCTTTGAAGGG
>JAFQCY010000134.1 GCA_017399355.1 Oscillospiraceae bacterium | reverse complement strand
TCCCCCAGTCACCATTCACCATTCCCCAGTCGCCACCCACCATTCACCATTCGCCACCCACCATTCACCATTCCCC
This sequence comes from Oscillospiraceae bacterium, assembly GCA_017399355.1. GTDB lineage: Bacteria > Bacillota > Clostridia > Oscillospirales > Oscillospiraceae > JAZOXB01. The sequence goes on along the minus strand of JAFQCY010000134.1, from coordinate 11,776 downwards.
ATTCCCCATCTACCCTCAGTTATTCGTTCTTAGTTCTTAGTCCTTAGCCTCACCGAGAAACATGGAGTTGACGGTGGTGCGGATCGCTGCCCTTTGGGGCAAGCTTGGAAGGAGGATACCGATGGAATTTCCTGTTTTGGAGCCTGTCTCTTCGGAGTGCCGGTTGCTGCGCAGCTTTGGCGGCTACTGCCACCGGCCCCAGGCGGAGATGGGGGAGTTTTATGAGATGCAGAATATGTCCGGGGATCAGTTTCCCCTGCTGAGTACCCGGAAGCCCAGGGCCTCCCTGACCACGGCGGAGCCGGGGATCTGGAACCCTGCCCGGAGCCGTCTCCAGGCTCTGGGGGAGCTGGACGGCCTGTGCGTGCTGTCCAAGGGGATCTTGTACTATCACTATCGCAGCGGATTATTCCAGAAGGCGGATCTGGGCCTCTCGGATGCCGAGCCCAAGCAGCTGATCCGCTTTGGCACCAATCTCATCGTGCTGCCGGATAAAAAATACATCAACCTCTGGGATCCCGAGGATCGGGGCAGCCTGGAGGCGACCTATGCCCCGGCGGAGCCGGTGGATCTGCTGCTGCGGCTGTGCAGCCCCGATGGGACGGTCTGCAAGGCCGAGGCCTCTGTTACAGCCCCTCTGGAGCCTGCCAACGGGCAGCTCTGGCTGGATCTTTCGGGCTATGAGCTGGGGGGCAGCAGCGTGCTTTGGCAGTATGACCATGCCCTGGAGCGCTGGGAGGAGCAGCTGCCCGGCTGCCTGCGGCTGGATGCCCCGGGGATCGGGGCGGCCTTTCGCCCCGGGGACGGGATCTTTGTCCGGGGGCTGGAGGGGCAGAGCGCTCTCCGGGGCATCGGAGAGAGGCCCCTGCAGGTGACGGCTGTTGGGACGGACTATGTGGTGCTGGAGTTTCCTGCCGGTATGCTGGAGCTGGAGCTGAAGGCCCTGGAGGGGCTGCAGCTTCAGCGGCGGATGCCGGAGCTGGACTTCCTCTTTGCCTGGGAGAACCGCCTCTGGGGCTGCCGCTACGGTTTGGACGAGACCGGTCGCTTTGTCAACCGGATCTATGGCTCCAAGGCGGGGGATATGAAGAACTGGTTCTCCTTCTCCGGCAGCGACAGCGACAGCGTCTGCCTGGACTGCAGCACCCAGGGCCCCTGGACGGGGGCGATCTGCGCCCTGGGTCAGGCCCTGTTTTTTAAGGAGAACTGCCTCCACCGCCTCTACGGCGACCGCCCCGGGAGCTTCGGCCTGCGAAGTCTGGACTGCCGGGGGGTGCAGCAGGGCTGCCACAAGAGCTTGGCGGTGGTCAACGGGCTGCTGTACTACAAGGCCACGGAGGGCGTGGTCTGCTATGACGGCACGCTGCCGGAGTGCATCTCCCGGGATCTGGGGGAGGTCTCCTACCACAGTGCAGCGGCCGGGGCTCTGGGAGACCGCTACTACATCAGCATGAAGGATGAGGAGAATACGCCCCAGCTCTTTTGCTACCATACCCGGCACCGCCTCTGGTACCGGGAGGATGAGACCGCCGCCACGGAATTCTGCTGCGTAAAGGGCGTGCTGTACTATATCCGGGAGGGGGACCCGCTGGTGGGCATCCTGGCCGGAACGGAGGGCACGGAGTCCAAGGTGCCCTGGTTCGTGGAGACCGGCCTTTTGGAGGGGGTGGATGGGCAGCAGCAGTATCTGCGGCGCATCAGCCTGCGGCTGTCCATGGAGACGGGCAGCAGCCTGCGCTGCCGGGTGCAGTACGACAGCGAGGGCATCTGGCAGGATCTGGCCACCCTCAGCGGCCGCGGCACGGGGACGGTGACCCTGCCCCTGCGGCTGCGGCGCTGCGATCACCTGCGCCTGCGCCTGGAGGGAGAGGGCCGGGTGCTGCTGCACAGCCTCCTTCTGGAGCGCAGCAAGGGCGGCAGGCAGGAAGGGAGGTCATGGCCGTGATCCCACTGGAGCAGCCCCGGCTTCACAGCGGGGGCGACACCGCCGCCAGGCTGGCGGAGCTGGAGCGCTACCTCTACCGTCTGGTAGCCCAGCTGCAGACCGTGCTGGCAGAGCTGGAGCGGAAAAAATAATCCGAAAAAGCTCCCATTTTCCGGAACTCCGATCCCCCTGTGGCCGTCTAATAGGCAGAACCCGTTCCATTGGACAGAAAGAGAGGTACAAAATGAAGAAGTTATTGGCTTGGATCCTCTGTCTGGCGCTTCTCTGCCTCATTGTCGGCTGCCAAGGCACAGCCTCCGGGGAGACAGGTGATGACAGCGTAAGCCAGCTGCAGACCACCGCACCTACAGACGCTGACGAGGATCTTTTCACCTTCACCCGGGAGAATTTCCCCGTGATGGACGGCTCTACCTCCTTAGTGCCCCTGGGGGAGGCGATGGCCTCGGTGCTTCTGGGGGAGAGCCGGGAGGAAGTGGCGGAGCTGGTGGTCTTTCACCGCACCACCCAGTCCTACCGCAACCTGATGTACGGCTACGCAGAGCTGCTCATTGCCGGCGAGCCCAACAGCGTGGTCTTTGAGGAGATGGAGGAGCTGGGCTTTGAGATCGAGATGAGCCCCATCGCCACCGATGCCCTGATCTTCGTGGTCAACGAGGATAACCCCGTGGACAGCCTGACCACGGAGCAGCTCCGGGATATCTACGCCGGGAAGATCACCAACTGGAAGGAAGTGGGGGGCAACGATGCGCCTATTCTGCCCTTCCAGCGCAATGCCGATGCCGGAAGCCAGTCTCTGATGAAGAAGCTGGTCATGGGGGATACCCCCTTTATGGAGGCCCCCACGGAGTATGTGGTGGGCAGCATGATGGGCCTTATGGAGTCGGTGAAGAACTATGACAACTCCGCCAATGCCATCGGCTACTCCGTCTATTACTATGCCAACGATATGCGCATGGCCCAGGGCCTGAAGATCCTGAAGGTCAACGGTGTAGAGCCCAATGGGGAGACCATCCGCTCCGGGGCCTATGCCCACACCAATGCCTACTACTGCGCCATCTCCGCCGCCACGGCAGAGGATGACCCTGCCCGGATCCTCTATCGCTGGCTGCTGAGCCCCCAGGGGCAGTATCTGGTGGAGCGGGAGGGCTATGTGGCGGTGCTGCCCCCTGCGGAGGGATAAAGGATGAAGAAGCTGCTGATGATGATCCTGCTCTGCCTGGTTTTGGTGGGCTGCACCGTGGCAGAGCCTGAGCCCACCTTGCCGCCTCCCACAGAGCCCACCGTCCCCACAGAGCCCACCGCAGCGCCGCCCAAGGATCAAACGGTCAAGACCGACTACAGCCAATACACCCCCAAGGAAAGGCTGCAGCCCCGGTACCTTCCCATGGAGGCCCCCTGCGGGGATCTGCAGCCCTCGGAGGACTACGGCGCCATCTATCCCTATGTGGGGGCGGTCATGGAGATGACCTACGGCGGCAGCCGCTATGCCTACGGCATCATGGATGAGAAGGGTCAGCTCCTGACCGAGCCGGTTTACAGCTCTGTGGAGCGCCTGGAGCACTGGGACGATTACCTGGGGGAGGAGCGAACCATCCTGCCCCTCTGGGCGTTAGGCAAGATCGAGATCTTTGACGGCGACAGCGGATATCCGGACTACCGCAGCCGCTTTGCCCTGGCCTCTCTGGACGGCAGCTGGGTGACGGAGTGCCGCTATACCGGCATCTCCGTATCCGGTGACCACATATTTGCCATGGAGTGGGATGGGGAGAGCGACTCCTTCTGCTTTGATTTCTATGACACCGAGGGCAGGCTGCTTCTGACCTCGGAGGAGCTGGAGATCCTTTCCCCGATCCCCGAGCCCCTCAGCCATGCCGACTATTCTGACGGCATGATCCGTCTGGAGCACTACGGCGATGACGGCGGCACCTGGTACACCGACCCGGAGGGCAGCGTTCTTCTGGGCCCCTATGCCTTCGGCGAAAGCTTTACGGACGGCCTGGCCATGGTCAGCGACGACTTTATGAACTATTACTACATCGACAAGGCCGGAAACAAGCCCTTTGACCGCAGCTATGCCGCTGCAGAGCCTTTCCAAAATGGGGTGGCGGTGGTGAATACCGGCAGCAGCTATCAGGTGATCGACACGAAGGGCAATGTGATCCTGGATACCATGGGCGAAAGCTCCATCTACCGGGAGCGGGAGTATTTCGTCTTCTCCACGGATTCTGTCAATACCTACTACGATCTTCAGGGGCAGGTGGTCTTTGATGACATCCCCTTCAACTGGAGCTATATGGGCCACGGCCTCTTCTCCGACTGGGCCCAGGAGATCATCCACGGTGAGACCCAGCGGCGCTTCACCGTCAGCCGGGATCCCGATGCCTACCACTATGCCCAGAGCCTGTGGGAGCAGGGCATCGAGGCGCTCCTGGTCTCCGATTACTCCACCGGCACCACCAAAAGCTACCTGCTGGACGAAAATGCAGAGCTGCTCCTGGAAGTCGAGGGGGGAGTCTTCGTCCTGGAGGATGGAGAGCGGAGCCTCCTGGCGGTCTACAACAGCGGCGGCTATGCGCTTTACAATGAAAAGCTGGAATACCGCTTCTCCTGCCCCAGAGGTGCCCATCCCTCCCTGCTCTGCGGCGATCGGCTGCTCTGCTTCTCGGAGCGGTACAGCCTCTGCTACAGCCTGGAGGGCGAGCTGCTCTTCTGCTACCCCCTCCCCGGCTTTGGTGCAGATTGAGCGAATCCCGGGCAGTTTTGCAGGGAATGAGCGAAATTTGAGCGATATTGACGGAATATGAAAAAGCGTGCTGCCTCGCCCGATCCCACGGATCAGGCTGAGGCAGCACCCGTTCTTTGGGGCTTAGCGTGGCGCCAGCTTGCTGGCGGCATAGAGGAGTTTAGCCGTCTGCAGACGGGTCAGGGGACTTTGGGCCTCGGGCAGAGGCAGCCCGGAGGCTCCCAGGGCAGAGAGGCTGGAGGCGGCCCAGACGGGGGCTGCCTCGTCCACCGCCGCAGCGGGGACAGGCAGCTGCAGCGCATTCTGCAGCACCACGGCGGCCTCGGCGGCGGTAATGGGGTCATGGGCCCGGAAGATCAGCCCCGTGTCCCCGGCCTCCCCCCGGATCAGCCCACGGCGCAGAGCCGCCGTGAGCCAGGGGTTGAGCCAGTCGCCGTTGTCATCGGCAAAGCAGCTGACCGCCTCCTGCTCCGGCTCCATGTCCCACAGGGCCATGACCATCAGCACAAACTCCGCCCGGCTGACGGTCTCCTCCCCGCCGAAGCAGTAGAGCTCGCCGATCTGCTGCCCCTGGGTCAGGCCCTGCTGCTGCATCCACATGGCCTCAAAGGCATCGGGGCTGCCCTCCAGATCCGCAAAGCTGCGGGCCTCCGTGGGCTTCAGGATGGTGATCTTCACCGTGGCCGGGGCAGAGACGTTCCCGGCCTCATCGGTGACGGTAAAGGTAAAGCTGTCGCTGCCGACCCGGTTCTTTTCCGGGGTGTAGAGATAGGAGCCGTCCTCCCGGAGCGTCACGGTGCCCTGCCTGGGCGCTTCGGCCAGGGCAAAGCGCAGGGGGGCATTTTCCGGGTCGCTGCCCCGGAGCTTTCCCTCGTTGGCCACGTTTTTATAGGTCTCCAGCTGGCTGTCCTCTGCCTTGGGGCTGCGGTTTTTGCCGGAGCAGACCCGGATGCGCACCCGGTCGGCCTCTCCCAGCACCGTGCCGTAGATGGGGTAATAGCACAGCACCGCCTCCCCCGTCCGGCTGCCCACGGGCTGCAGCCGCAGCCGGGGCAGATCCGCGCTGCACACCACGGCCCCCGGGCGGATGACCCGGCTGCCCAGCATCACCGCCGCCAGATCCTCCTCGGGCACGGCGGTGACAAAGATCCCCCGCACCCCCTGCTCTCCGCCTGTGGAGAAATCCGTCCGGGTGTAGCAGTAGCTGCTGCTTTCCAGCACCTGGCTCTCCGCTGCGGCCACGCTGCTGCCTGCCAGCAGCAGACACAGCGCCGCCAGCCCAATGCGAACCAATCGTTTTTTCATAGCGTTTCCTCCTGTGATGGTTTACGCTCATAGGATAGCCGAAAATTTCCAAGCTATGCAAATCCAAGAAAAAACGGCAGCCCCCGCCCTACGGCATCACAAGAAAGTCAAACAGTTCGATAAACAGAAATTTTCCGAACAGTTTGCTGCAGCCAAAGGCTCCCGTATTAGGAGGATTTTCAGACTATGAATCAGGTATCAAATACGCAATGTCATTGCGAGGCCACTTGTGGCCGTGGCAATCCGCATCCTTATAAACTACCGTTTTTACACGAAATTCCCATATAATCGAAACATTTTTGGAACGGATTGCCACGTCAGGGCTTTGCCCTTCCTCGCAATGACAGTTGTAAAATGGTAGCTCCTTCTTCTGCTCGAAATGCCAGCAGATTATTCCTCTTTTATAACAATGACATTGCATTCTTTGAGACTTTTTCGACAAACTGAAAGGGCCGCTGCAGAGTCTGCAGCGGTCCTTTGAACTTCTTTACTTGGTGCCGAAGATGCGGTCGCCGCAGTCGCCCAGGCCGGGGACGATGTAGGCGTTCTCGTTGAGGCACTTGTCCACGGCGGCAACCACCACGTCGATATCGGGGTGGGCCTTGCTGACGGCCTCGATGCCCTCGGGGGCGGCCAGGATGTTCATGAGGGTGATGGACTTGCAGCCGTACTTCTTCTTCATGATGTCGATGGCGGCGATGGCGCTGCCGCCGGTGGCCAGCATGGGGTCAACCACGAAGATCTGGCGCTCGGTGATATCGGGGGGCATCTTGCAGAAATATTCTACAGGCTCATGGGTCTCCTCGTTGCGGTACAGGCCGATGTGACCCACCTTGGCAGAGGGGATCAGGGAGATCATGCCGTCGACCATGCCCAGACCTGCACGGAGGATGGGGACAATGGCCAGCTTCTTGCCGGAGAGAACACGGAACTTACCGGTGGTGATGGGAGTCTCGATCTCGACCTCCTCGGTGGGCAGGTTGCGGGTGGCCTCATAGCACATCAGGCCGGCAATCTCGCCGACGGTCTCACGGAATTCCTTGACACCGGTGTTCTTATCCCGGAGGATGGACAGCTTGTGGTGCAGCAGCGGATGATCCAGTACGATTACTTTACCCATAAATTATTCTCCTTTGCTCTTTGTGAGTCTTTCGTTTCTCTCCCGCTCGGCCTGGGACAGGCGCAGGTAGTTGGGGGCAAGGGCGGCGGCATCGCCGGTCTCTCCCCGCAAAAGGGCCTGCCGGGCGGCCAGAGCCACGCCGGATGCCCGCTGGTGCCGCAGCTGCTCCGGGGCCAGAACGCAGTGGGGAACGAATTTCTGCAGGACATTATAGCATAAAACCGCCCCATCGCCAAGGATTATTTTCGGTTTTTTTTCATTTTTCAGCAATTCTGCCGCTTCTTCCAGGGAAATGGCGCAATCCTCCCGGATCCGGGTCAGCTCGCCGCCCTCGCAGGAGAACACAGCGTGATAGATCTGATCCCGTCTGGCATCCATGGCGCAGACGGCCAGGCCATCAAAGGCCCCCGCCTGGTATGCCATGGCCTCCAGGGTGGACACACCCACGCAGGGCAGCTCCCTTGCCCAGCTGAAGCCCTTGGCGGCGGCCATGCCGATGCGCACGCCCGTAAAGCTGCCGGGCCCCCGGGAGCAGGCCACGGCGGTGATGTCCGCCGGGCTGACGCCGCAGTTGGCCATAAGATCCTCAGCCATCTTCAGCAGGGTGCGGCTATGGGTCTGGCCGCAGTTCTGGTAGTATTCCCCCAGGAGCGTATCCTCCCGCAGCAGCGCCACAGAGGCCGCCTTGGCGGAGCTTTCAAAGGCTAAGATCAGCAAGGCTTTCCCCTCCCTCTATGAGAATTTGACGGTGGTTTTCCGAAATTTTCCGGATCTCTACGGTGATGGCCTCCTCCATGGCCTCGGGGACATTCTCGCTCCACTCCACGGCGCAGATGCCGCCCCGGAGCAGATAGTCCTCCCAGCCGATATCGAAGAGCTCATCCGAACTTTCCAGCCGGTACATATCAAAATGGAACAGGGGCAGACGGCCCCCCTCGTACTCGTTGACGATGGTGTAGGTGGGGCTGGTCACCCGCTGGGAGATGCCCAGGCCACGGGCCAGACCACGGGTAAAGGCGGTTTTCCCGGCGCCCAGATCCCCCCGGTAGGCCAGGATCTCGCCGCCCCGGAGCAGCTGCCCCAGCTTCTCGCCCAGAAGCTCGGTCTCCTCCGGGCTGTGTGTGAAAAATTCCATACCTTGCTCCACTTCCTTCCAACTTATTATTCTACCACAGATCCTGCCATTTTGCAAAGAAAGTTTTCTGCGGCCGGCGGAGGCCTGTGATGCCCCGGCAAAAAACTGCCACGCCGATGTAAGCACCGGCGTGGCAAACGATCAACAAACCGCCCGCAGGCGCTTATTCCGCCAGGAGGGGACGGAGCTGGGCATAGCCCTCAAAGCGGGTATCACGGGAGTTGGCCATAAAGACCAGCTCCTTCATATTGCCCAGGTCACGGTAGCTCTGGGCATAGCGCTCCACCCTGGAGCCGTCCACATTGGGCACATAGATGCGGCCGCTGGCCAGGCGGTGGGGGAAATCCGCGGCCTCGGTGACGAAGGAGATGGTGACGCCGCTGCCCTGGGCCATGGCGGTCAGGTCTCCGGCGGCCTGCTCGATGACCTCCGTGCGGCTGAGCTCGGAGGAGTAGACGATGGAGGAGGCATCGGGGAAGGCGAAATTGGTAAAAGCCACCTCTTCAAAGCCTAAGTCTGCCAGCTCCCGTACCGTGTCCATCAGGTAGGTGGAGACGGTCTCGTTGGCCGGATCCAGCCAGTAGCAGTTATAGTCGTCCCACCACAGAGCGCCGCTGGACAGGGGCAGGCCGCAGCTCTGGTTCTCGATGGCAAAGGTGTAGTCGGAGTAGGCAGAGACCACGGCGATGGCATAGAAGCCGTTGGAATTGATCCAGGCGATGATCTCGTCCACCTCGCTGCGGGCCACATCCGCCAGGGGAGCGCCGTAGACATCGGTGGAGTAGTAGAAATTGCCGAAGCGGCTCTTCAGCTCGATCATCACGGCGCAGCCGGGCTGCAGCTCCTTCAGGGCCGCCAGCACCGCCTGGGGCTGGGAGAGCATGGAGGTGGTGATGTAGTAGCCCCCCATGTCCAGGATGTTCTTCTCCGCCACGGGGTCCTCGGAATAGACGATCTTGGGGTCACTGATCACGGGCCGCGGGGCGGTGGTCTCCGGGGTCTGGGCAGCCGTCTCCGGCCGGGAGAGCATCAGGTGTGCGCCGTCCCGGTCATAGACCATATAGGGCTCCAGGTAGATCAGCAGCACCACCGCCAGCACCACCGCCAGAGCCAGCAGGATGCCCAGGAACTTCAGGAGCTTCTTCAGGCGCACTTTATTCCGGTATGAGATCCGCATAAACACGGGACTCCTTTCCTTTCTTCTTGCCCACCAGGCAGCACCAGCCGTCTGCGTGGAAGGCCCGGATGATCTGCAGCCCGGCGGCCTCTGCCGCCCGGCGCACCTCCTCCTCCCGCTCCTCCAGGATGCCGGAGCAGAGGAAGTGGGCCTCTTCTCTTAAAAAGCAGGGGATCACAGGCATCAATTGCACCAGCACACCTGCCACGATATTGGCACAGACCAGGTCATAGCCGCCCTGAGCCAGCTCCTCCATGCGGCGGCGGTCGGTGATGACGTTGCCGGTGCAGGCGCTGAAGCGCTCCGGGCCGAAGCCGTTGGACCGAGCATTCTCCGTGGCGATATGCTCTGCGGCGGGGTCTACATCGATGCCCACGGCGCTCTCCGCCCCCAGGCGCAGGGCGCAGATGGACAAAATGCCGCTGCCGCTGCCCAAATCCGCCACCCGTTCGCCGCCTTGCACCAGCTGCTCCAGGGCGCACATACACATCCGGGTGGAGGCGTGCTCCCCGGTGCCGAAGGTGAGGCCCAGATCCAGATAGATGGGCAGGCGGCCCTCCGTGTCGTCCACGGTCATCCACTTGGGCACCACCAGCAGCCGCTGGCCGATGGGCAGGGGACGGTAGCTCTGCTTCCAGGAGTTCTCCCAGTCCTCCTCGGGTACCTTCTCCAGGGCGATGGTCAGATCCCCCAGCTCAGCGCCGGGGTAACGGCCGGGCAGCTCCTTTAAGAGGGCCTGCAGACGGATGATCTCCTCCCGGGCCCGGTCCTCCTCCAGGTAAAGGCGCACCTGGGAGATATCCCGCATTTTTTCGCTGAGGGACTCATCCACATAGTCCCAATAATCCTGCGCCTCCTCCAAAAAGCTCCGGAATTCGCCTGTATCGTCGATCATGAAGCTGTCAAAGCCGGCTTCCGTCAGCTCGGCGCACAGCAGCTCAATGCCCCCGGAGGCGCTGCGGATGGTCAGTTCGGTCCACTGCATGAGGAACCCTCCTTTTACTCGTTCCTCTTATTGTACTAAATTCCGGGGAGAATGACAAGTATATTCTGAAACTTCCCAATAAATTTACAAATGGGCGCAGAAAAGCCGGGGCACAGCATGGGCTTTGCTGTGCCCCGGCGGTTGCACGGGTTTTGGGCCTGTCGGCGCTCCTTACTCCGCCTTGATGGACTTGGCGTACTCCGAGGGGGAGATGCCGAAATTGTCCTTGAACTGGCGGGAGAAGTGGTGGATATTGGAGTAGTTCAGGGCTGTGGCGATCTGGGAGAAGTTCATCCGGCCCTCCCGGATCAGGCCCTTGCTCTCCTCTAATTTCACACGGCGGATATACTCCCCGGGTGAGATATTCATCTGGCGGTGGAAGAGGGCGGTCATATGGGAGGCGCTGACACCGGTCTCCCGGGAGACGATCTCCACGGAGAGCTTGTCATAGACGTGCTCGGCGATATACTGCAGGGCACGGCTGACGATGATATTTTCATTATGCAGGGCCAGAGGGGTCTTCAGCCGCTTCTTTCTGCCGCCCAGATCCCGGAGCAGGGATAGCAGCAGCAGCTTCAGGTCACAGCGGATGAAATCGTTGCTGTAGGCATCGTCCAGCTCCAGCTCCCGGAGGATCTTGGACAGCAGGGGGCTCTCCGCAGAGGAGAGGTCAAAGACCCGGCCGGAGAAATTCAGGGGCAGCTCGCTGCTGAGGTCAAAGGTGATTGTCAGGAAGCGGGCGGTATCGTCCAGGTCGGTGTACTGCATATGCCACTGGTCGGGGACAAAGAGCATCAGCTGCCCCTGCCTCAGCTCAAAGCCGTTGCCATCCACCACGCAGTGCAGGTGGCCCCGATCCACATAGGTCAATTCGTACATGGAGTGGGACTCGCCCTTGAAGAAGAAGCCGCTCTCCACCTCCCGGTAGAACAGGGTATAGAGCTCGCCCAGGCGGATGCGGTCGGTGATCTTCAGGTCGTTGGTCTCCTCTACCCGCTCCAGCCGCTCCAGCTTCTCCCCCACGGGGACGGACAGCCGGATGGAGCATTCCTGCTGATAGGGGACGATGGCAAAGACCGTATTCGGCTGGAGGATCAGGGGCTTATCCAGGTAGAAGCTGAGGCGCTTATTCTTCTGGCGGATCACCAGCACCGTCATGCCCAGCTCGAAATCCAGGTAGATGGGGCTTTTGCAGCGGTAGTAGTACAGCTCCCCGGCGGAGAAATAGCGGACACGCTCCACATAGTCATCGCCCTTGGGGAAGCCTCGGTTGGGCAGGGAGTCCCGCAGCACCTTGCCAAAGGGGGCAAAGCTCTGCTTATTGAGATTTTCGATCATGGGGGAGTCTCTCCTTTCCGGAAGAAAT
>JAFQCY010000133.1 GCA_017399355.1 Oscillospiraceae bacterium | reverse complement strand
CTTCGACAGCGACGATCAGGGAACGCAGGATGCCGTCAGTGATCTTGAACACGCGGTCCAGCTCAGCGGGGAGCTCGGGCTTGCATTCGCAGGTCATGAGGACATAGTAGCCTTCGGGCAGATCGTTGATGGGATAAGCCAGACGGCGCTTGCCCCACTCCTCGATACCAGTGAGAGTACCTTCTGCCTCAACCATCGCCTTGAACTTTTCCACGAGAGCGGCGATACCCTCTTCACCCTTAGCGGGGTCGATGATATAGACGATCTCATACTTGCCGGAAATCTTAGCCATTGTTGTGTGCACCTCCTTTTGGACTTTTGGCCGCCGATCTCGTCGGCGGCAAGGATATGCCTGATTCGCACAGGCTCATATATTTTACATACCGAAAGCCGTTTTGTCAAGAGAAATTATGGGTTTTTTTCACTTTTTTCCTCAGATTCTTTGACATTGGAGAAAGCTTGTGCTATACTGTCAGGCAGAATCATACATTCCTTTCAGTGAGGTGGAATATGGAATTTTTAGATTGGCTGAAGGTGCTGGTTTTGGGCATCGTGGAGGGCATTACCGAGTGGCTGCCCATCAGCTCTACGGGGCATATGGTGCTGGTAGACGCCCTTTGGCCCTCAGCAAACCATGTGATGACCGAGGAATTTATGACCATGTTTGAAGTGGTGATCCAGTTCGGAGCGATCCTGGCGGTGATCCTGCTGTACTTCAAGAAGCTCTGGCCCTTCCAAAAGAAGGAGAAAGCGGTCAGAGGGCCTCTGGCTTACTGCAATAAGAGCAAGTTCACCCTCTGGCTGAAGATCGCCGTGAGCTGCGTGCCGGCTATTTTGATCGGCCTGCCTCTGGACGACTGGATGGAGGCCCATCTCTTCACCCCCATGGTGGTGGCGGCTATGCTGATCCTCTATGGCGTTGCCTTCCTCTTTATTGAGCGCTATAACAAGCGGCGGCAGCCCCGGGTCAGCAGCCTGGAGGCCCTGAGCTGGAAGGATGCGGCGCTGATCGGGATCTTCCAGGTGCTGAGCTTAGTCCCCGGCACCTCCCGTTCCGGCGCTACCATTCTGGGCGGCATCCTCATCGGCACCTCCCGGGAGACCGCTGCGGAGTACACCTTCTTCCTGGCCATCCCCGTGATGTTCGGCGCTTCCCTGCTGAAGCTGGTGAAATTCGGCTTTGATTTTACGGGTACCCAGCTTGCCGTTCTGCTGGTGGGCATGGTCACCGCCTTTGTGGTGTCCATTCTGGCCATTAAGTTCCTCATGGGCTATATCAAGAAGCACGATTTCTCTGCCTTCGGCTGGTACCGCATTGGCTTAGGTTTGGTGGTGCTGCTGTGGAGCCTGCTGGCCTGAAAACCGGAGATTTTTCGCAAAAGAAGCTACCTCAAAAGCGAGGTAGCTTCTTTGTATTTGCAGAATTGCGGAAAGAGACCTTGGAAGCAACAGCAGCAAGGCAAAACGATTTCCTGTCCGCAGAAGCGAAACCGGAATTTGTCGGTCTGTTCGGGAGCTAATAACCAAGAGCCAAAAACGAATAACAAAGGTACGGCACGGATTTGGACTATTTCATCCGTCAAACAGAAATTTGCCGAACAGTTTGCCGTCCTTAAAGCCTCCCTTGTTAAAGGGAGGTGGGTCGCCTTGAAAAGGCGACCCGGAGGGATTCCGCACGCCGCAACACTGTTATTCTGCAAGGTTTTCGGCGAATTCGTACTGCCTGCACGAATCCCCCCGGATCGCCTGAAAGGCGATCCGACCCCCTTTGACAAGGGGGTCTTTGGTTCCTCCAACAGTTCGATAAACATCTATTTGACTTAATTTCAAATCCATGGGCGGAGCCCATACCTCCACCATTCACCATTCACCCATTCACCATTCACTATCTACCAATCACCAAAGGATTGTTTCTTTTAGCGGATCACATAGTCGAAGCGTTCTATGTTTTTTGCGCCCAGGCTGCGGAGGAGCGCTTCGCTGCGGTCACAGTCGGCAGGGGTGTTGAAGTTGGGGATCAGGGGAATACGGAGCTTGATCTTCTTTTTATCCCCATGACGAAGCAGGCAGTTCAGATTCTCCAGGGCAGGTGTCAAGTCGCCGCCGGTGTAGTTGCGGTAGATCTCCGGATTGAGATCCTTGATATCCACAATGAATTCATCCACGGCGCTTAGAGCAAGCTGCAGTTGTTGGGGGCTGATCTGCAGAGAGGTCTCGGCGCAGATGCGCCATTTCTCCCCAATCAGCCCACGAAATGCGGCGATAAACTCGGCATGGAGCAGACTCTCGCCGCCGCCGAAGGTAATGCCGCCCCCGGTGGCACGGAAGTAAAGATCATCCTGCCGCACCAGCTCATAAAGCGCTTGGGGCGTGACAAACCGGGGCTTTGCCTTGGAGAGCAATTCCCCATTGATGCAATACTTGCAGGCCAAAGGGCAGCCTGCTCCCGCCACTAAGGTGGTGATCCCCTCCCCGTCTGTCATAAGCCGCAGACGGGACAGGCTCAAGAGGGGGTAGCGAGGCTCATTCATCGCTCTCGGTCTCTACATAGGCCACATCGCCCTCCAGGACTTCCACATCGCAGGTGTCATCCGGCTCCGAGTAGGGCACTTCTCCCAATACAAACTGTTCCTCTGTGGTTTCGGAGGTATCGGGCATGATATAGCCCGCAATCAGATCCTCCGTCGTAGGTAGGGGCTCGCCTTCAAAAGTCTCTGCCGTGTCGGAAATATTGGGCACATCGCCCTCCAACTGGTTTCCGGGTCTTTGTCCAAAGAGGGGCTCGCAGGCAACAGCGCCGGTCAACAAACTCAAAGACAGAGCGGATACCGCCACCGCCTTGCCCATGCGCTGCCGTTTCTCCAGCTGCTGCTCCAGATAGCGCAGCTCCGCCTCACACTTGGGGCAGGTGCCCTTACAGCTGCCCTGATACGTACACTCCCGGGTCACAAAGGGGATCTCATTCTCCGCAGCGATCCTTCTGCGGATCTCCTTCAGAATCTTACACTTGGCTTTTCCGTGCATGGGTCATCGCTCCTTTCTCTTGCTGCTGATTAGACGGTAGCAGTATGGGGGATGTTCCTTATTTTTCCAAAAATCACGACTTATTCCCGAATCAGGGGCATGCTCATGCAGCGGGGGCCGCCCCGGCCACGGGAGAGCTCGCCGCTGGGGATCTTCAGCACCTGCACACCCTCGCTTTCCAGCAGGGCATTGGTCACATAGTTACGGTCGTAGGCGATCACCGTACCGGGACGGATGCAGAGGGTATTGGAGCCGTCATTCCACTGCTCTCTCTGGGCGGCGATCTGGTCTCCACCGCCGCAGCGCAGGAGCTTCACCTGATCCACACCCACAGCCTCGGCCAGGATCTGCTCAGCAGGTGCCTCCAGGCTGCGGATCTGCAGGCTGTGATTCTTGCCGGGGCTCAGCTCAAAGATCCGCAGATAATCCAGAATATTGGGGTGGATGACAAATTTATCCGTATCCACCTGGGTCAGAACCGTATCCAGATGCATAAAGGCACGGGTATTGGGGATATCGAAGGCCAGAACACGGCGCACGGTGCTGCTGTCCTCCCGGAACATATTCTCCGCCAGCCGCTCCACCGCCTCGGGCATAGTGCGCTGGGAGATACCCACGGCGATGGTGTGCTCGCTGAGGTTCAGGATATCGCCGCCCTCCAGGGAGTAGGGCTCACGGGGCTGGTAGTAAAGGGGCACAGACTGGGCAAAATCGGGATGATAACGGAGGATATACTCCCCGTAGATGGTCTCCCGGTTACGGGTGACAGAGAACATCCGATGGAGGGACACGCCGTTGCCAATGGAGGCGAAGGGATCACGGGTGAAGTACAGATTGGGGATGGGATCGAGAATAAAGTGGCTGCGATCTCCACGGAGGGCAGCCAGGGTCTCGCCGCTACGATAGCTCAGCTCCTCAAAACGGACACCGGTCATGGTCTTTAGTACCATGGTATGGACATCGGAGATGGACAGGAGCAGCTCCTTCAGGGGCTCAATATAGCTCTCTGCCCGGCAGCCGCTGCGGTGAATAAAGTCGGAGACAAAGAGCTCCCGAAGGGCAGGACTCTGGGACAGAGTCTGGGTCGTCAGCTCCGAAAGGTAGGCCACCTCCACCCCCTGATTGCGCAGCGTCTGCGCAAAGGCATCGTGCTCCTGCCGGGCCCCTGCCAAATAGGGAATATCGTCAAAAAGCAACCGATCCAGCTGGGTGGGGACCAACTGCTCCAGTTCGCTGCCGGGGCGGTGCAAAAGAACCTTCTTCAGGGGACGGATCTCGCTGGTGACATGGATAGACATTCCTCTCGCTCCTTCATTGTCTTTTCTTTCAGTTTAGCACAGGCGCACGGAATTTACAAGCATTTTCCTAACTTTTTTACTAAAAAATAATGCGTTTTACCCTATTATGCATAAAATTAAGCACAAATATTATAAATATACAAAATCATTGGAATTTTGTTTTTTCCTGCTGCAAGAAAATACAATCGGCAGATTTACCCAAGCTCTGCCTCTACTCCGTCGGCACGGAGGGCCAGGATACGGACAGAGCGGAGGGCATTTTGCAGGTTTTCTCCCTTGGCATAGACCTTTACGCCGTTTTTCATATGTCCGGTGAAGAAGCCCTGCTCCTCCTGCTCGAAGAGCACCTCCTGCACCGTATCCAAAAGGGCCCGGTGGTAGGCTTCCTGCAGGCGACCTGCCACCTCGGCTGCACGGACGGAGCGCTTGGTCTTCTCCCCTTTGGGGATCTGAGCCTTCATATCCGCAGCCGGTGTGCCGGTCCGGCGGCTGTAGGGGAAAATGTGCATGGCCGCAAAGCCGCACTTTTCGCAGAAGGCCAGAGACTCCTCCAGCTCCTGATCCGTCTCTCCGGGGAAGCCCACAATGAGATCCGTGGTGATGGCGCAGCCGGGGAAATACCGAGTCAGGAGCGTGACACTCTCATAATACCGCTGAGGGGGATATTTGCGGCGCATACGCTGCAGCACAGCCTCGCTGCCGCTCTGCAGACTCAGATGGAACTGGGGACAGAGATTCCCGCAGGGGGAAAGCCGACGGCAAAATGCCTCATCGATCACCCGAGGCTCCAGAGAGCCCAGGCGAATCCGCACCTCGGGCACAGCTTTACAGATGGCCTCCAAGAGATCTGTGATGCAGCTGCCGTCCTTAAAATCCCAGCCCCAGGAGGCGATCTCGATGCCGGTGACCACGATCTCCAGGTAACCCTGATCCCTCAGCGCTTTGGCCTGGGCCACGGCCTCTGCCAGAGGCAGAGAGCGCACGGGGCCACGGGCATAGGGGATGATGCAATAGGAGCAGAAATTATTGCAGCCGTCCTGCACCTTCAGCATGGCACGGGTGCGGTGAGACAGTCCGCCTGCAGGAAGCAGCTCAAAGCTGCGGCGCTTCAGGGCCGCATCCACACAGCTCTGTGCCTCTCTGCGGTCCTCTGCCGCCTGCAGCAGCAGAGAGATAAACTCCCGGCGCTTGCCGCTGCCGCCGATGACATCCACACCCATCTGCCGGACGGTCTGCTCATTGAGCTGGGAGTAGCAGCCGCAGACACCGATGACACAATCCGGATGCTCCCGGCGCAGGCGATGGATCAGGGTGCGGTTTTTCCGATCCGCCACGGCTGTGACAGTGCAGGTATTGATGATGTAGATGTCGCAATTTTCCTCTGCATTTTCATGCCCCAGGGCTAAAAGCATCTGCTCCATAGCCTGGGTCTCATACTGATTTACTTTGCAGCCAAGGGTATAACATTGAAATTTCATAATTATCTCCAAAAAAACGTTTCCAGTTTTCGTAAATCTTGAACAAAAAATGCATTGCATTTTTGTGTAAAAAAACGTTATAATAAGTCTCAATATTGGCTCTGTCTTTATTGTAACAGATTTTCCGCAAATGTACAGACCTTTCTTTTGGAGGAACAACCATGACCGTTCGCTTTTCTTCTCTCAGTGATATCCGGGAGTTCGTTGGCCTGGCCAGTCTGCAGCCCTATATGGTAGAGGTGCATGACGGCGACCGCAAGGTGAATGCCAAGAGCTTTATGGAGATGTTCACCATCGACTTCACTCATCCCCTGCTGGTCAATATCAGCGGCGAGGACAACGAGCTGGCCTTTGCCGGCGCTGCCAAGAAGTTTATCGTATAATTTTATATACATATTAATCCCCTGCGCTTCATAGGCTCGTACTGTGAAGCGGAGGGGATTTTTATGTTAGTACGAAGAATTATCATTGGAATCTTGGCGGCAGCGCTGCTGGCGGTTGGGATACCCATTGCACAGGGGGCGGAATTGGAGATCGCTGCTCCCTCGGCGATTTTGATGGATGCAGCCACAGGAACGGTGCTGTTTGAAAAAAATGCCAACGAACGGCTGGCTCCTGCCTCGGTAACCAAGGTCATGACCCTGCTGCTGGTGATGGAGGCTCTGGAAAAGGGGCAGATCTCCATGGAGGACAGCGTCATCGCCTCAGATGCCGCTGCCCGTAAGGGTGGGAGCCAGGTGTATTTAGAGCCCGGGGAGCAGATGAGTATGGACGAGATGCTGAAATCCGTGGTGGTCAGCTCTGCCAACGACTGCGCTACGGCCCTGGCAGAGCACATAGCCGGGAGCGAAGCGGCCTTTGTGGAGCTGATGAACCAACGTGCAGCGGAGCTGGGCATGAGCGACACCCACTTCGTCAACTGCACCGGGCTGGACGACGAGCCGGATGCAGCAGAGCATCTGACCACGGCCCACGATATCGCCATTATGTCCCGGCAGCTGCTGATGCACGAGAGGATCCGGAACTACACCACCATCTGGATGGACACGGTAAGAAACGGAGAATTCGGTCTCTCCAACACCAACAAGCTGGTTCGGTTTTATGAAGGCACAACGGGCCTGAAAACCGGCTACACCTCCTCGGCGGGGCACTGTCTGGCAGCCTCGGCCAAGCGGGACGGCATGGAGCTGATCGCCGTGGTCATGCACTGCGGCAGTTCTCAGGATCGCTTTGAATCGGCAAAGGCCATGCTGAACTACGGCTTTGCCAATTATGCTCTGGTCAGTCCCGAGCCTTTGGAGCTGCTCCCCGCCGTTGAGATCAAGCTGGGCAAAGAAGCTGCACTGACCCCGGTGCTGCAGGCCTCTGCCCCCATCCTGATCCAAAAAAGTGAGCTGTCCAGGGTCAGTAAAACCGTCAGCTTGCCGGAGGCGGTGGAGGCGCCGGTTGCTGCAGGAGACCAATTGGGCATGATGACCATTGCCGCAGGAGAAAAGGTTCTGGCCGAGATCCCCATTATTGCGCCAAAATCGGTGGAACGGCTGAGCTTATGGGATCTGACGGTTCGATTGCTGCGGGCCATCTGCATGGCAGGCGAGGAAGAGGGCTGAGGAGGTGCTGCGCCAAAGGGGAATTTGCCGAACAGTTCTATCTGCGAAGTAGAATGCTTCTCCACAGGGGGAAGCATTCTGAGTACAGCGCAGCTTTTGAGGTGCAGGTAACCGTTCGATAAACAGAAATTTGATGAACTGTTTGATGCAACCAAAGGCTCCCGTATTAGGAGGATTTTCAGGCTATGAATCAGGTATCAAATACGCAATGTCATTGCGAGGCCACTTGTGGCCGTGGCAATCCGCATCCTTAAAAGCTACCGTTTTTACAAGAAATTCCCATATAATCGAAACATTTTTGGAACGGATTGCCACGTCGGGCTTACGCCCT
>JAFQCY010000132.1 GCA_017399355.1 Oscillospiraceae bacterium | reverse complement strand
TTCAATAGCAGCGGAGCATTTTGTGCAAAAGGAAGATATTCGATGCACCTTAAGGTGCGGCTGGTAATAGGCCCTTATAGGGCCTGTGCAAGCCACCGGCTAAGCCGGTGGTCTTGACTTGGATCGTTAGCGGTTGAAGTAGGCGTAGGCGCTGTCGCCGTAGTAGATGCACTTCAGAACCATGTCTGCCAGATTGGCATCAGAGGAGGCGATGTTGCTCTTGGCATAGGCTTCTACGCTGTAGCCAACGTTGTCGCTGGCGACCTGGTCGCCCACATAGGCCACGAAGTAGAAGCGGTCACGCATCTGCACAGACTTCACACCGTAGTAGGTGACCTGGAGTCTGCCGTCCGTCAGCTCCACAAAGTCGGTCAGGGTGTCCACTACCTTGCCTTCAGCATCCAGAACCTTCACGCAGGTGATATCGTTCTTGCTGTAGCCATCGGCGATGGTCAGCTTGGCGTTCATCTCGGTCTTGTCTGCGAAGGTGACAGAGAAGCCGATCTTGCTGACGGCGGTGATGGTACGGTCGTTTGTCTCGGTGACCTTGCTGTCCTCCAGAGGAGCAGAAAGCTCGGTGGTGGCATACTGCTGGTAGGCCTCCATACCGGCATTGACCAGAACGTCTGCACGTCTGCCGAAATAGATCTGAGCGGCAGAGCCGTAGTTCAGCACGTCGATGAGCATGGTGTAAAGCTCAGGCTGCTGCTGGTAGGTGTAGGTATCGTAGAAGAGCTGTGCATAGTCCAGGATGGAGTAAGCATCCACGGGGGTGACATACTCGTTACCCTCAGCATCGAAGATGTGGAGAACTGCTCTCAGCTCGCTGCCCATCTCCACAGACTGGATGCCGCCCAGGTTAAAGAGCATTCTGGTGGAATCGCTCTGAAGGTCGGGATACAGGGTAACGGTATCCACTTTGAACTCGCCGGATGCCAGGTACTGATCCTTCTCCACCACCAGGTATGCGCCCTCGGTGACGTAGTTGGGAACGGCAGAGGCGATGTTCTCATACTTGATGCGGTAGTTCATCTTCAGGTCGGAGTCAAAGGAGACGGAGTGGCCGATCTTGATATCCACCTGGTTCGCCGACTCCGCTGCGCCGCAGAGGCTGCAAATGCCATCCACATAGCTATGCTTGATCCGGTCGTAGTTGGAGTAGCTTTCCGTCTCGGCGCAGGTCAGAACCTTGTAAACCGGAGCACCGGTGAAGGTGGGATAGGTCTGAGGCGTCTTGCCGTTATCTAGATCCTGGCCCCAGGCCTCGCCCAGAAGATAGGCAACTTCGCCGGAGGCGAATTGCTCTGCGGTCTTGCCGCCGTCCTCGGTTTCTTCCTCACTGAGGTAGTAACTGTTGTTCAGGGAACCGCCGTAGCTGTCATTATTGGCGCCAACCAGAGAAGCTCCGGTGGTGTAGCAATTGTTGATGCTCAAGCTGTTATTGCCCACCAGACCGCCGTAAGAATAGCCGTTTTCGTTCGCAGCGACAGTCGCGGCACTCCAGGAGTTATTCAGCTCGCCGTAGGAAGTGCCGCCGGCAATGCCGCCCAGATAGGAGTTGCCCTTAACGGTGACGCTGTCGGAGACGGTGCAGCCGCTGATATTGGAGCCGGCATAACCGAACAGACCGCCAATGTAGGAGTTGCCCTCGAAGTAGCTGTTGGTCAGATGGATATTGCTGATGGAGTTAGAGTAGTCGGTACCGCCGAAAAGACCCACATAGTCCATTTCAGGGTCACAGACATACAGACCGGAGATGGTGTAGTCATTGCCCTCAAACATGCCGCAATAAGTAGGCCAGTCTTTGCCGATGGGGGTCCACTGACGGAGATTCTCAGCGGTCAGGTCCTCGTTGACCGTGATGTCATCCATCAATTGACCGTTGATGTAGTTGTTGCCGTAGGTGTTGATCTGCTCAGCAAACCAGTAGAGCTGGCCTGCGTTGTAGATCTCATAGACCTCGATCTCACTGCCCCACTCATCCACTGTCTGGCTCTTCACGGCAGGCTCGTAGCTGCTGCATTCGCCGGTGGCGCAGAAGCCGTTTTCGTCGTACTCATGACCCTCGCAGACACGGGACAGATTGCCGTTATGGACAGTGATGTCAAAATATTCGGTTACATCCTCGCCATCCAGATAGATACTGATGCTGTAAGGATCGATCTCGATCTCGGAATAGCTGTTTTCATAGAGGGAAACACCCTGGAGGGTGAACTGATCCTCCAGGCCCTCGACAGAGTACTGGCTCTGATCCAGCTCTGCATCGCCAGTAAGAAGCTGATCGTGGGCGGTAATCCAAATTTGGGCATTGTGAATCTCAAAGCCGTCGCCCATCGAATCAAGCAGAGGCACATCCTCGAAGGACTCTGCAATCCCATAGTTGGAGGCATCGCTTCCCGTGATGGTCACGCCGGAAACATTCACGGTGTCGTAGTAGCCGGGAACAACGCCTTCAAGGGTATAAACCAGATTATCATAGACCAGTTTTACATCGTCACGGACATCATCCCATTCTCCGTCATAGTCGCCTTCGTCATAGACGACTACGCCGCCCAGACTGACACTGTAAATATTCAGGTCAGAGGTTCCGTCATAGGACTTATAATGCGCCTTGACTTCGGAGATCGTCAGTGTCTTACGAGCAACCGTAAAGGTAGCGGAAACGGACTGATCGCCCAAGGTCATGGTAACGGTGTGCTCACCGGCGTTCTTGCAGCCGCCCTCGCAGCAGCCGGTAATAACGGGCTTGGTAAATGCATTCCAGCCATTCAGAATACCGGTAGCGGAATAGCTCGACGCAAAGACGCAGCCGTTGTAGGTGCCGCCGGCGGTGGGAGCGAATGTTGCGCTGCCCGTGGCACCGCAGTCCTTACATACAGCGTCAATGGTGAACTCTCCGTTGACGGTATATGTAACTTTGTGACTTTCTGGCTCGGCGGCGGGGTTGCCGCAGCAAGCATGGGTCAGAATGTGGGTTCCATTGCCATTGGAAATGTACTTTGTTTCACCGCTGGCATGGTTGGTGGTATCGTTGCCGCCGTAGGCGATGCCACATTCCGCACAAGTTGCCACACCGACACAGGTGGCTTCCTGACCCTCTGCGGGGGTATGGGCGATCTGCTCGATCAGTGCCTGACAGCAGGTATGATACAGACCGTGATTGGTGTCATCGATGTATTCGATGTAGGTATCTTCGGAAACATGGTTGTCCGGGTCGATGGGGATATAGTCCTCGCCGCAGACTTCACAGATGCCGGCCTGCAGGCAGTCGGCAACGCCGCCGGAGCATTCTTCCTCGAGCTTTGTACCACAGCCACTGAGACATTCCTTATAATGCTTTCCGTTTTCGCTCGTCCAGTCATCGGTGATCACGCTGTGAGCACAGGTAAACGTGCCGTTATTCGTAAAAACGCCGTTCTGAACGAAGACATCGTTATTGATCAGGGAACCGCCTTCTTCAACAGTGATTGTTCCGTTATTGGTCAGCGTCAAACCGTTGGGGATCGTTAAGCTCGCACCGCTGGAAATGCAGAGTGTTGTGCCCTCGGGAATGATGTAATCAACAGGGAGCGTATATGCGCCGCTTACGGTAACGGTATTGCCGTCAAGAAGCATGGTAGAACCCGTTCCGTTGTTGTTCTCGCCAAAGCCTATGTTGCCATTACCGGATGCCCCCTGCGTAATCTTAACATCGCTTGTAAGAATTGCAATAGAACCGTTTACACCCGCAACACCGCCACCGATTCCGCAGGCTCTTACGTTTCCGGTTGAGTTGATGGTTCCACCCGTTATCACAATGTTACCCGCATTGGCATATCCACCGATTCCCGCAGCACCCCAACCGCCAACGGCTGTGACGTTCCCGCCTGTAATCGTGATATTACCACCGGAACCCTGGTATCCGCCACCGATGCCGGCAGAGCCTCTGCCAGAATTTGTATTTTTAGCAACTACGGTACCTCCGGTAATCGTAATATTACCGCCGTCCCCCTGCTCTCCGCCGCCAATAGCGGCACCCCGAGAGCTGGTTTTTGCCACTATCGTTCCACCGGTGATAGTAATATCTCCGCCACTAAACAAAAGACCACCACCGATGGCGGCACCGGAATTTTTCTCCACTGTTGCATTTACAACACCACCGTTTATAGTAATCGAATGAACGCTGCCTTGACTATTAGCCATGTTAGCTCTATCACCACTACCAATAGCAGCACCGTTGCCTCTGGAATTAGTAGCCGTCACCTTCCCTCCATTGATCGTGATATGGTAACCGCCGCACGCCCAACTGCTGCCTATACAAGCGCCCGAACCCGTCATGGATGTATTGATGTTACCTCCGTTTATCTCTATGATTCCGGCATGATTTTTATAAAGACCGCCAATAGTAGCATCAGAAGTGGATGACGCTGCTGTGAGCTTGCCCATAGTGCTTTCATCCGAGGACTGAGCATATATGTACAAGGAGTTGCCCTCGTTTACGGTGATGCCGCTGCTTGCTGTCAGATGCGCCCCGTCAACAAGGATAAGATGTACCGTACCGGTAACGGTGATACGCAAGGAAATGGTGATCTCACCGTTTACCACGTACCATCCATTGGACATGGAAGTAGTAGATCCCGTAACCTCGGTGTACTCGGTCACCGACTTTGTTTCGCTTGACAGCACCCCAGTTTCTTCGTTCCAAGTGTAGTCAACATAGCTGACCGCATCTGCCGCAAACACCGGCAGGGATATTCCCGGCATCAGGCCAAGCACCATGCAAAGGCACAGCACCAACGCGAGAAGCCGGTTTGTGTTGCTTACTTTTCTCATAGTTTTTCCTCCTTGGAAAAATATTTGCAGAGGACAAGTCCTCACAGGCTGTCGAAGTAGATTTTGGCGCTGTCGCCGTAGAAGATGCAGGCTTTTGCCAGGTTGGCGGCGTTGGCATCGGTGGAGGCGATGTTGCTCTTGGCATAGGCCTCTACGCTGTAGCCTACGTTGTCGCTGGCTACCTGGTCGCCTACATAGGCCACGAAGTAGAAGCGGTCACGCATCTGCACGGACTTCACACCGTAGTAGGTGACCTGGAGTCTGCCGTCGTCCAGCTCGGTGAAGTCGGTCAGAGTGTCCACCACGTTGCCCTCGGCATCCAGAACCTTTACGGAGGTGATGTCCTCCTTGCTGTAGCCATCGGCGATGGTCAGCTTGGCATTCATCTCGGTCTTGTCAGCGAAGGTGACGGAGAAGCCGATCTTGCTGACGGCGGTGATGGTACGGTCGTTGGTCTCGGTGACCTTGCTGTCCTCCAGCTCTGCAGAAAGCTCGGTGGTGGCATACTGCTGGTAAGCCTCCATACCGGCATTGACCAGGAGGTCTGCACGTCTGCCGAAGTAGATCTGAGCGGCAGAGCCGTAGTTCAGAGCATCGATGAGCATGGCATACAGCTCGGGCTGCTGCTCGTAGGTGTAGGTGTCATAGAAGAGCTGGGCATAGTCCAGGACGGAGTAAGCATCCACGGGGGTGACATATTCCTTGCCGTCCTGATCGAAGATGTGCAGAACCGCACGCAGCTCGCTGCCCATCTCCACGGACTGGATGCCGCCCAGGTTAAAGAGCATTCTGCTGGGGTCGCTCTCCAGGTCGGGGTACAGGGTAACGGTATCCACAGCGAACTCGCCGGATGCCAGGTACTGATCCTTCTCCACCACCAGGTAAGCGCCCTCGGTGACGTAATTGGGAACGGCAGAGGCGATGTTCTCGTACTTGATGCGGTAGTTCATCTTCAGGTCAGAGTCGAAGCTGACGGAGTGGCCGATCTTGATATCGACCTCAGCGGGGCCTGCGTTGTAGTAAAGGGTGGCGCCGCTTTCATCCACGGTCTGATAGACCTTCCGGCCGCCCAGGACGGGATAGTCCTCCGTGCCGATGGTCTGACCCCAGACCTCGGGGATGTAGGATTCGATCCAGTTCCACTCCTCATCGTAAACATCTTCCTCGGGCACACCTGCCTGGAGCAGATATGCCACCTCGCCGCTGGCAAACTGCTCTGCGGTCTTGCCGATGGTGCCGTATTCGTCATCGGTCTCGGAGAGGAAGTAGCAGTTTTCAATGCTGCCGTAGCCGGGGTACATATAGCCTACGAAGGAATCACTGTAGGCAAAGCAATTGCTGAAGAAGCCTGTGTTGTAGCCGACCATAGTGCCTGCATAGGCGTTGCCCTGGACGGTCACGTTCTCGCCGACGGCGATATTGGTAGCTGAGACTTCGCCGTAGCCTGCCAGTGCGCCCACATAATGATTGCCGATGAAGGTGGAGTCGGTGATGGTCAGGTTCTTGACCTCGGGATTATAGCCCACATAGCCGAACAGACCCACATAGTCCCACTGGGGCTGGTTCACATACAGGCCGGAGATGGTATGTCCCTGGCCGTTGAAGCTGCCGGAATAGATATGAGAGAGGCTGCCGATGGGTGTCCAATCGGGAGCGGTTTCGGGAACGGCAATGTCCGCCACCAGCACAGCGGCCACACTGCCATCCACATTGTTCACATACTCCGCAAACCAGTACAGCTGGCCCGCATTGGCGATCTCGTAATAGTAGCCCTCTTCGTTGAAGGTGGCTTCCTCATAGCCGCCGCAGTTGGTGCAGAAGCCCTGGACAAATTCATCGTGGTCAGGGCAGGTGATGGTCAGGGTTGCGGGATAGGCCCACACATAGTAGTTCTCCGTCACATCGTTACCCTCTGCGTCCACGATCTTCAAAGAGCCCTCCTCCACGGAGATGGAGGCGTATTTTGTAGAGCCATCGTTCAGTTCGGCAACCAGCTTGATGGAGGCGATGCTGTGTCCCTCCGCAAGACCCTCATCCGCATCGATCTCCCAGGCATTCTGATCCAGTTCCTCCAGAGAGCCTGCCTGCTGGTCGGAGAGGCGGATGGTCAGACCCTTTTGGTAGATGGAAATGCTGTTTTCGTAGTTGCCCCAGATATTGTAAATGGGAAGCTCTGCCTCGGAAACCACGGTGTAGTTGTGTCCGTCCTCGCCGCCTGTGGTCAGGCCCTTCACGGTGACCCGATCATAGGTGCCTGCATTGGCAGATGCCACTTCCACAGAATCGCAGAGGATCTCAATGCTGTCGCCGTCGAGAATGCCCTCTACCTTAAAGCCGCTGGTGCCGCAGGAGGTGTCCAGCGTAACATAGGGCGTGCCGTCGTAGTCTCTGGTCTCTGCTTCCGCGCCCAGCAGGGTGATAGGAGCGGGGGAGATGGTCATGGTGTCCTCTACAGAGACCTCGCCCACGCTGAGCCGGACTATGTAAGTGCCTGCTTCCACAGGGGCAGAGTCTAAAAGCTCAGGCTCTGCCTCGGGATCATCGCTGCAGCGGAAATACTGGATCAGGACGCTCAGGTTGGGGTTGGTATAATCGCCGTCATAATGCGCCTCGTGCCCATTCTTGTTATAAACCGGAGCCTCGGGCAGCTTGGGATAGACAGAAGCAGAATGGGAGCAGAGCTTACAGGACTCCGTGATGCTGCTTCCTTCTGCGGTATAGAAATAGGTATGTGCCTCTGCGGATTCGGAGCCGCAGGAGGTGCAGTTGGCAATGTGGGTTTCACCATTGTCAGAGTAGCTGCAGTTATAGTTCAGGGTTGGATACACAGAGGAAACCTTTGTGCAGAAATGCCATCCCTTGTATTTCTCGTCATTCTGCTCTGCGACCCAGGCCTTCAGCACGTCGATCAGCGCACCGTCCTCGCCGGAGGCTGCGCTTACCTGTTCCTCGGTAACGGTGGAGACCAGCGCTGCAGTCTCTGCTGTGTCTGAGCCGATTCCGGCATTGGCGCTGCCTGCAAGATAGTAGCAGTTTGTCGCATTGCCCTGATATACGTTTTGGCCGATCAGTTCGCCCACATAGGTTTCTCCGTTTACCGCACCAATGCTATAGCAGTTTGTAGCGATTCCATAATTTATGCCAATGACACCGCCCACCGACTCAGTGCCGCTGACGGTACCGATATTGTAGCAGTTGTTGATTACAGCGTTCATGTGAAACAATCGGCCGGCTATACCGCCGATCCAGCGGTTACCGCTGACTTTGCCTGCGTTATAGCAATTGATCATCACGCCGCCATTGGAGAGGCGACCAATGATACCGCCGGCGTCGGACTCGCCGGAAGAAACATAACCCGAGGCAATCACCGTACCGGTGTTGTAACAGTTCTGTATCGTGGTATAATTCGCTTCACCGGCAATACCGCCAACGGAAAACTGTGCCGAGATCCAGGAATCCACTACGCCGACGTTTTCAATTGTTGATACAATGGATGGGTCAAATACGCCGACAGAGCCAAATAAACCGATGTTTTTGGCGGAGCTGTCATTAAAATACAGGCCGCTGACCGTGTGATTTCCACCGTCGAAATTGCCGATATATTCGCCGCCGTGTTCATAGCCAATGGGTGTCCAGACTCTGAAATTCGATCCGTCGCCGTTCAGGTCGCCGTTTTCGTCCAGCACATTCTCGTTGACCACAATATCGGCGGTCAGCTCGCCGTTGATGGTGGTGTTGCCGCTGTTGACCTGCTGCGCAAACCAGTAGAGATTGCCTGCATTGGCGATCTCGTAATAGCCGTCGCCATCGGAATCCACCGCTGCCTCCACCACATCGCAGTAGGGACAGAAGCCGTTGACCAGGGTGACGCTGCTGTCGTGGTTTTGGGGATCGGTTGCGCCGTGGCTGCTTTGACAGGTTTCGCAGAAGGCAGGCGCTGCACAGGTGGCCGTGCCGCTGCAGGCTTCACTTTCGCCGTTGAGATCGCTGGTGCATACAGAGGGACAGCCGTAGTAGTGGGTGCCGTCCCCATTGGAATGGTAGCTCAGGTGGCCGGGATAGTAGAGCTCAAAATAGCCGATGTATATCTCTGTGATATCACCGTCTGGAGTAAATTCCGCTGCGGCATCGCTGCGGGTATAGTAGCCCGCTTCGCCCGTCAGCTGATAGGGGTCGTAGCCGACAGTCAGGCCGCAGGTGCTGTCCTCGGTGGAGACGATCTTGCGGATCAGGATATGGGAGTCGCCTCTGACGGTGGAGGCACCGTGCATGGCATAGATGGAGTAGGCACCGGTCAGGCCATCCATAACCACGGTGCTGTCCGCGATCTCCATGTTCTTGGCGTGGAAGCCAAGGAGCCAGCTCTTATCCGTGCTCTTCTCCGCCAAATGGACGGTACTGCCGTTATAAACGCCGATCTTTTGGGTCAGGCTGCTGCCGATGCCGGAGCAGGTGGTGCCAAGGCAGTTGACCACAGCGCCCTCGGTCTGGCCGATGAGGACGTTGGCACCGGAGATATCGTCATAGTTCGAGGTGCCCCGGACATTGAGGGTCACGCCGTCAATGTAAATGCTGCCGGCAGCGGTCATGCCGTAGGAAGCGCCATCGGAGGCGTTGACATTGACCGTGCCCTTGCCGCTGAAGCGGATATAATTGGTGTTGACGGTGGAACTGATGCCCTCGGCACCTGCGGATGTGCCGGTGATGGTGACATTGGCACCCTCTGCGGCATAGAGGGAGAGACTGCCGTCGGGCAGATCGATGCCGTTGCCATAGCCGGTGATATTGACCGTGCCGCTGGCGTGGATATTCAGCGTGCCGCCGTTGCAATACAGGCCGTTTTCCAGGGAATCCTCCGTGGTGGAGCTGTAGCGGATATCCGCACCGTCCGTCAGGTACAAGGTGGCGGTGGCTACATCGTAGCGCCAGCCCTCACCGGAGGTGACAGCGCCGACTGTGTACTCCCGCACTACCTCAACGCCGCCCACATATACGTATCTGGGCAGCGTTACCTCCGCTGCCGTGGCAGAAACGGGAACTGCCGACAGCAGCAGACAGAGGGCGAGTAAAATACCGATGAACCGTTTCATGGTGATTTCCTCCTGTCATTCATAGAGTAAGAACAAAAAGCAGCTTGTCCTTTGCGCTACATTATACCATAGCTGAAAAATATGCACAAGATTTTTCCAAAAAAATTTCGTGCCGCCGCTGCCCCAATCTATGCCGAAGGCAAATCCTGGCCGCAGCCCCTTTGGGGCAGTTTATTTTCCCTATGGGATTGCTTTTCCCTGCAAAAAATGATAGAATAAAGTGTTAAAACTATGATGGGGAGGAATCCCGTTTTGGAAAAGAAAACTACCGTGATCAGCGCCCAACAGCTGAACCGTCAGATGTCCTTCTGTGGGCAGATCCGTGCTTATTGGGAAGAGAAGGGCGTTCAGCCCCTGGCCTTTGTGGATACCTACGGCTGCCAGCAGAATGAGGCAGACTCCGAGCGCATCCGTGGTATGCTGGAGCGTGCCGGTTACGGCTTTACGGATACCGAGGAGGGTGCGGATGTCATCGTCCTGAATACCTGCGCCATCCGGGAGCACGCCGAGCAGCGTGTCTTCGGCAATGTGGGCGCTCTGGTGCATACCAAGCGCCGCCATGAGGGGCAGAAGATCTTCCTCTGCGGCTGCATGATGGGTCAGATAAAGGTCTCCGACCGGATCAAGCACTCCTATCCCCATGTGGACGGGGTCTTCTCCACCCACCACCTCTGGGAGTTCCCGGAGCTGTTGTACCGGGTGCTGAAGACCGGCAAGCGGGTCTTTGCCGTGGCCGATGAGCCCGGCTCTATCTGCGAGAATATCCCCGTGTCCCGTACCAACAGCCTGAAGGCCTGGGTCAGCGTGATGTACGGCTGCAATAATTTCTGCTCCTACTGTATCGTGCCCTATGTCCGTGGCCGGGAGCGCAGCCGTCAGCCCGAGGAGATCCTGAAGGAATGCAAGGAGCTCATCGCCCTGGGCTACAAGGAGATCACCCTCCTGGGTCAGAATGTCAATTCCTACGGCAAGGATCTGGACTGCGGCGTGGATTTTGCGGATCTCATGGCCCGGATCGCCTCTCTGGACGGAGACTTCCGCCTGCGCTTCATGACCAGCCATCCCAAGGATGCCAGCTTCAAGCTCTTTGACACCATCGCCAAGTACCCCAAGATCTGCAAGCAGTTCCACCTGCCCTTCCAGTCCGGAAACGACCGGGTTCTCAAGGTGATGAACCGCCGCTATACCGCCGGGCAGTACCTGCGCCTGGTGGAGTACGGAAGATCGCTGATGCCGGAGCTGGTTCTGACCTCCGATGTGATCGTGGGCTTCCCCGGGGAGACCGAGGAGGAGTTTGAAGATACCCTGAAGCTCATCGAGACCGTGGGCTATGATGCCCTCTTTACCTTTATCTTCTCCCCCAGAGGGGGGACCCCTGCCGCCTCCATGGACGATCCCGTGACCAAGGCGGAGAAAAATGCCCGCTTTGACCGCCTGGTGCGGCTGCAGAACCGCATCTCCGAAGAAAAGCACCGTGCCTATATCGGCTCTGTGCAGAAGGTGCTGGTGGATGGCAGAGACGGCGACTTCCTCACCGCCCGTACCGATGGCGGCCGCCTGGTGCGATTCCCCGGGGAGGATAGCCTCATTGGGCAGTTTATAAATGTAAGGATCACCGACTGCACCACCTGGTCTCTGGTGGGCGAGAAAGCATGAAAGGTTGAGAAAGAAACATGGCCGAATTGACCCCCATGATGCGCCAATATTTTGAGATCAAGGAGCGGCATCCCGATTGCCTGCTGTTTTTCCGCCTGGGCGATTTTTATGAGATGTTCCATGAGGATGCCAAGGTAGCCTCCAAGGAGCTGGATCTCACCCTGACCACCCGGGACCGTGCCAAGCCCAAGGAGGAGCAGACCCCCATGTGCGGCGTGCCCTACCACTCTGCCGAGGCCTATATCGCCCGCCTGGTGCAGAAGGGCTACAAGGTAGCCATCAGCGAGCAGCTGGAGGATCCTGCCCTGACCAAAGGGCTGGTGAAGCGGGATATCACCCGTATCGTCACCCCCGGCACGGTGGTGGAGAGCTCCATGCTGGATGAGAACCGCAATAATTACTTCGCCTGCATCTACGGCAGCGAAAAGCGCTATGGCCTCTGCTTCTGCGACGTATCCACCGGCAGCTTCTATGCCACCGTGGCCGAGGGGGAGGCCCTGACGGAGCGGGTCATTGCCGAGCTGGGGCGCTTTGCTCCCGCAGAGGTGCTGCGGGGCGGCACGGCGGCAGAGAATGAAGCCCTGACCACCGCCATCCAGGAGCGGCTCAGCTGCTGCGCCGGGATCGGTATCCCGGAGATCTTCGAGACCACCGGGACGGCCCGTGTGGTGGAGGAGCAGTTTCACAGATCCCTTCAGGCCCTGGGCATCGGGGAGTATGAGGAGGTCTGGCGTGCCGCCGGTGCGCTGCTGCATACCCTCACCACCCTCCAGAAGGCCAGCCTCACCCACGTCCGGGAGCTGGAATTCTATGTCCGGGGGCGCTATCTGGAGCTGGATCTCACGGCCCGCAAAAATTTAGAGCTGACGGAGACCCTCCGCAGCGGCGAAAAGCGGGGCTCACTGCTCTGGGTGCTGGATCAGACCAAGAGCGCCATGGGCAGCCGTCTGCTCCGCAGCTGGCTGGAGCGGCCCTTATTAAATCCCAAGTCCATCAACCAGCGCCTGGAGGCTGTCCAGGAGCTGACCAAGGATTCCCTGCGCATTGCCTCTCTCCAGGAGCAGCTCCGCTGCATCAGCGACTTGGAGCGTATTATGGCCCGTATCGTCACCGGCGCTGCCAATGGCCGGGATCTGCTGGCCCTGCGCAATGGCTGCGAGCCCCTGCCCAGGCTGAAGGAGGCCCTTGCCCCCCTGGAAGCCTCCCTCTTCGCTGTGCTCCGGGAGGAGTTTGACGAGCTGCAGGATCTCTATGCCATCCTCTCCTCCGCCATCAGCGAGGATGCCCCCTTTACCATTCGGGAGGGCGGCATCATCAAGGCCGGTTACCATCAGGAGCTGGATCGCCTGCGGGATATCGTAGGCGGCGGCAAGGACACCCTGGCCCGCATCGAGGCCGAGGAAAAGGAAAAGACCGGAATCAAGAACCTCCGGGTCAGCTATAACCGGGTCTTTGGCTACTATATCGAGGTCTCCAAGGGCCAGGCCAATCTGGTGCCCGATACTTACATCCGCCGCCAGACTCTGACCAATGCCGAGCGCTATATCACCCCCGAGCTGAAGGAGCTGGAGTCCACCATCCTCACCGCCAAGGATCGCATCAATGCCATCGAGTATGAGCAGTTCTGCGCCATCCGGGATTTCCTGGCCGGTCAGGCTGCCCGGGTGCAGCGTACCGCCCGTGCCATTGCCTGCCTGGATGTGATCAGCACCTTTGCGGATAATGCCCTGCGGCTGAACTACTGCCGCCCGGAGGTGGATCTCTCGGGAGATATCCGCATCGAGGATGGCCGCCATCCCGTGGTGGAGCGGATGCAGCCCATGCTCTTTGTGCCCAATGACACCCTTTTGGATACGGCCCAGAACCGCACCGCCATTATCACAGGCCCCAATATGGCCGGTAAGTCCACCTATATGCGCCAGGTGGCGCTCATCGTGCTGATGGCCCAGATCGGTTCCTTTGTCCCGGCCCGTTCCGCCCGGATCGGCATCGTGGATCGGATCTTCACCCGGATCGGCGCCTCCGATGAATTGAGCATGGGCCGCTCCACCTTTATGGTGGAGATGAGCGAGGTGGCCGCCATTTTGCAGTATGCCACCGCCCGCAGCCTGCTGATCTTAGACGAGATCGGCCGTGGCACCTCCACCTTCGATGGCATGGCCATCGCCCGGGCGGTGCTGGAGTATGTCACCGACCGCCGCCGCATCGGCGCC
Organism: Oscillospiraceae bacterium; assembly: GCA_017399355.1. Classification (GTDB taxonomy): domain Bacteria; phylum Bacillota; class Clostridia; order Oscillospirales; family Oscillospiraceae; genus JAZOXB01. The sequence continues at coordinate 8,884 of JAFQCY010000132.1, read as the reverse complement.
AAGACCCTCTTTGCCACCCACTACCACGAGCTCACCGACCTGGAGCAGGAGATCGAGGGTGTGAAGAACTACAATATCTGCGTGCGCAAGCGCGGCGACCGCATCGTCTTCCTGCGCAAGATCGTCCCCGGCACCGCCGAGGGCTCCTTCGGCATCGAGGTGGCCCAGCTGGCCGGTCTGCCCGATAAGGTGCTGCGCCGGGCCCGTCTGCTGCTCAAGCAGTTAGAGGAGGGTGCGCCGGTGCGTACCGTCACCGTAGCCGCCCAGGATCAGCTCTCCATCACCGGCATGGCCAACGATGCCCTACGGGCAAAGTTAGAGCATATGGCCGTGGAGACCATGACCCCCATCGAAGCCATGAATGCCCTCTATGAGCTGAAAAAGATGCTCTGAGCCTCTGAAAGGAGTTTTCCTATGAAGAAAAAATTCTTCTCCTCCCCCCTGCTTTCCCCCAACCCCCTGGCCCTGATACTGGGCTATGTCTACTGGATCTTTTACCAGTTCTTCCTGGGGACGATCCTGGTGTGGCTGCTGCCCAAGCTGGGCGTGGATGTCTACACCGTCAAGGGCAATTCCATGCTGCAGCTTTCCTATATGGTGATCAATTTCATCGCCGTGCTGCTGATCTTCCGCCGCTTCCTGGTGGCCTCTGTAAAGGATATGAAGGGCAAGATCCGCCGCTGCATCCTCTCGGCCCTTCTGGGCTTTGCGATCTACTATGTGATAGCCTGGCAGATCAGCTTTGTCTACTTCCTCTTTGACCTGGAGCCCCAGAATCTGAACCAGGAGACCGTGGATCTGCTTTTGGAGGAGACTCCCTGGCAGATGCTCCTTTGCACCGTGGTCTTTGCGCCCATTGTGGAGGAGTGTCTCTTCCGTGGCCTCTTCTTTGCGCCGCTGTACCGCAAGCTGCCCCTTTTGGCCTATATCCTCTCTGCCGTGCTGTTCTCCGCCGTCCATGTGGTGGGGAGCATCGGCCAGCTGGATGTGCTGACCTTGGTCCTCTGCTTCATCCAGTATCTGCCTGCAGGCATCGCCCTGGGCTTTGTGTACCAGCGGACGGGGAATATTTTCGGGCCTATGCTTCTGCATTTTGCCATTAATTTCCTTGCCTCTGCCGCAACGTTTGGACTGTAAGGAGGGCATACCATGCCGAAGATCCAACAGTTATCCCCCCATTTAGCCGATCTGATCGCCGCCGGTGAGGTGGTGGAGCGTCCTGCCAGCGCCGCCAAGGAGCTGGTGGAGAACGCCATCGATGCCGGGGCGAAAAATATCACCGTAGAGCTGCAGGAGGGCGGCATGACCTTCCTGCGCATCACCGATGATGGCTGCGGTATGCTCCCCGAGGATGCCCGCACCGCCTTTTTGCGCCATGCCACCAGCAAGCTCCGCACGGCGGCAGACCTGGAGGCCATTCACACCTTAGGCTTCCGTGGAGAGGCGCTGGCTGCCATCTCCGCCGTGTCCCGGGTGGATCTGCTGACCAAGACCGCCGACTCCCCCCTGGGCTACAGCCTCCACTTGGAGGCCGGTAAGATCACCGAGGAGGGAGAGGCCGGCTGCCCCAACGGCACCACCATCATCGTCCGTGACCTCTTCTACAACACCCCGGCCCGGATGAAGTTTATGAAACGGGACTCCGTGGAGGCCGCCGCCCTGCTTTCCGTGGTGCAGCGGCTGGCCCTGGCCCATCCGGAGCTGAGCTTCCGGGTGATCCGGGATGGCGAGGTGCAGCTGCAGACCTCCGGGGATGGCAGGCTCCTCTCCGCCATCCATGCCGCCTACGGCAACCAGGTGGCCAAGGGGATGCTCCCCGTCAAGGGCAGCTGGGATAAGTACACCGTGGAGGGCTATGCCTCCGCACCCACCGCCACCCGTGGCAAGCGGGATCTGCAGATCTTCTTTGTCAATGGCCGCCATGTCCGCTCCAAGACCATGTGTGCCGCCCTGGAGGAGGCCTACCGCAACCGCATTATGGTGGGGCGCTTTCCCTCCTGTGTGCTGCATCTGCGCCTTCCGGAGCATCTGGTGGATGTGAATGTCCACCCGGCCAAGATTGAAGTGAAGTTCCTCAATGAACGGGATGTCTTTGACTGCATTCACTATGGGGTCAAGGGCGCTCTGGAGCAGGATCAGGGCCAGGTGGAGCTGCGTTTTTCCGCTCCGGCCAAGGCCCAGAGCAAGGTGGCCGAGCCAAAGACCGATTTCTTCCGCACCATGACCGCCGAGCAGTTCCGTGCCTATGCCGGGGCGATCAAGGATGCTCCCAGACCCCAGCTCACCAGAACCACCGTGGAAAATACCGACCTGCTGAAGCCGAAGCCTGTAGCACCGCTGCAGAAAGCTTCTGAGCCGGTCAAAAAAGCGGCTCAGCCCCCTGCCACCTCGGAGCTTCTGGGGCAGCTGCCTCCCTTTGAGGAGGAGCAGGACCGCCCTGCACCTTTCAAGGCACAGGCAGAGCCTCCCGCAGAACGCAGCTCCATCCAGCAGGAGCTGGTGCTGCCCAAGGCCGAAGCGCCCTGGCGCATCATCGGCGAGGCGATGGATACCTATATTATCATAGAGCAGAACCAGCAGCTGCTCTTCCTGGATAAGCACGCTGCCCATGAGCGGATCTTATTTGAGAAGCTGCGGGCTCAGCAGGATGCCCTGGCCTCCCAGCTGCTGCTGCAGCCCATCCTCTGCACCCCGGAGCGGGAGGATCATGCCCTGCTTCTGGAGAATTTGGATATTTTGAGCGATTTTGGTTTCTCTTTGAGCGATTATGGCGATGGCACTCTGGCCATCCGCCAGATCCCGGCAGACATCTCCGAGAGCGAGGCCCAGAGCCTGCTGCTGCTTTTGGCAGAGCAGCTCCGCCGGGGCAAGAAACTGGAGCCCGGGACTCTTCGGGACGAGATGCTCCATACCATCGCCTGCAAGGCCGCCGTCAAGGGCGGTATGCACTCCGACCGCCTGGAGCTGCAGCGGCTGGTGGAGCAGGTGCTCTCCCGGGAGGATCTGAAATACTGCCCCCATGGCAGACCCATCTGCGCTTTTATGACCCGTTCCCAGCTGGAGCGGCAGTTTAAGAGGAGCTGATATGGAAAAGATCATCTGTATCGTGGGCCCCACCGCCTCGGGCAAGACCGGCCTCTCCGTGGAGCTGGCCAAGGCCCTGGGGGCGGAGATCGTCTCCTGCGACTCCATGCAGATCTACAAGTATATGGATATCGGCACCGCCAAGCCCACCGAAGAGGAAAAGCAGGGCATCGTCCACCATATGATGGACTTCTTAGACCCCCGGGAGAGCTACTCCGTCAGCCGCTATGTGCAGGAGGCCGACCCCATTGTGCAGGATATTCTGGCCCGGGGAAAGCCCGTGGTCCTTGTGGGCGGCACGGGGCTCTACCTGGACTCCCTCATTGCCGGGCGGCAGTTTGCCCCCCTTCCTCAGAGCGGGAAACGGGAGGAGCTGACCCAAATTGCCGAAACCCAGGGCATAGAGGTCTTGATGGAGCAGCTAAGAGCCGTTGACCCCGAGGCCGCCGCCCGGATCCACCCCTCCAACCAAAAACGGGTGATCCGTGCCCTGGAGATCTGGCTGGAGACCGGCAAGACCATGACCCAGCACGATCTGGAGACCAAGGCCATTCCGCCCAAATATCAGCCCATCTACTTCGGCCTGGACTATGAGAACCGCCAGGATCTCTATGACCGCATTGACCTCCGTGTGGAGGTGATGCTGCAGCAGGGCCTGGTGGAGGAGGTGGAGCGGCTTCTGGCCATGGGGATCCCGGCCAATGCCACCGGCCTGCAGGCCATCGGCTACAAGGAGCTGATCCAATATCTCAGCGGACAGGGAAGCCTGCAGGAGGCCAAGGAGGCCATCCAGCTGGGCTCCCGCCGCTATGCCAAGCGCCAGCGCACCTGGTTCTACCGCAATGAGAAGATCCGCTGGTTCTCTCTGCCCGGGCAGCCCGACTTCCGGGCGGTTTTAGACCGGTGCCTTGGGCAAATTTAATCCTTGCCCTCCCCGGATGCGACAAATTTTGACCCTGCAAAGCCATACAATATAGGTGTCCCAAAAAAACCAAAACAAGAAAAGGAGACCTGATTATGGCAAACACAGAAAATCTGCAGGATCTGATCCTCAACGAGGTGCGCAAGGAGCATACCCCCGTGACCATGTTTTTGATGAACGGCTTTCAGATGAAGGGCATCGTCACGGGCTTTGACAGTTTCATCGTTGTCCTCAGCTCCGAGGGCAAGCAGCAAATGATCTACAAGCACGCCATCTCCACCCTGGTGCCTCTGCAGCCCATCCGCTTCCCTACATAAGATGACAAAGCAGGGGACGGTCTATCTGAAGCTCCTGCGCATCAGTCTGGGGGTGCTGCTGCTCCTCGCCCTTATCCTGTCTGTCTGGGAGGGTGAGGAGGACTACAGCCTCCGGGAGATCATGATCTGCGAAGTCGGCGACGGTCTTTCCGTCTCCGGCTTCGTGGTGCGTGAGGAGAGCCTTTTATATGGGGGCGAAGGCCCGGCGGAGATCACGGCCCGGGAGGGGCAGTGGCTGCAGGGGGGCGCTTGCTATGCCCTCTCCCACTGCTGCGCCGGTACGGGCCACAGGTCTGTGCCGATCCTCAGCGCAAGAAGCGGCTATTTCTCCTCCTTTGCCGATGGCTTTGAGGGGAGATTGAGCTATGCCCGGCTTCTGACCCTGAAGCCCCGGGAGTTTGCCCTGCTGGAGAGCCTGACCTTGGGCAGACCGTCTGAAGCGGTGGGAAAGCTGGTCTACGGCCAGACCTGGTACTTTGCCGCCCTCCTCCCCGAGGGGACAGGCTATGAGCCGGGCGAAAGGCTGACGATAGAGTTTGCGGAATTGGGACAGCTTCCCATGACCCTCTGCCATTTAAGCCCCGTGGCAGAGGAAAAGCAGCTGGCGGTCTTCTCCTGCCGCCGGGAAATGGGAAAGATCTTAAACCTCCGCCGCCTGAGCGGCGAGATTTTGGGGCAGAGACTCCGTGGCCTGGAAGTGCCAAAGGCGGCACTTTATCACATAGACGGCGAGACCGGTGTCTATGTGCTGGTGGGCGAACGGGCAAAGTGGAAATCCATTGACATCCTCCGGGATCTGGGGGAGAGCGTGCTGGCGGAATACCGGGCCGATGCGCCCTCTGCCCTGCAGGAGGAGGATGTCCTGATCATAACCACGCAAGAAATAGAGACAGGAAAGGTGATCCGATGATCGAACAAAATATTCTGGCCATCCGGGAACGAATGAATCAGGCCGCTGTGGCTGCAGGCCGGGATCCCAAAGAGATCCTCCTCTGCGCCGCCACCAAGATGAATGATGCAGAGCGGGTGCGCCGGGCTATCTCAGGCGGCGTGGACTGCTGCGGCGAGAACAAGGTCCAGGAGCTGGTGCAGAAGCAAAAGGAAAATGCCTATGCAGGAGCGCCGGTGCATTTTATCGGCCATCTGCAGACCAATAAGGTCAAGCAGGTGGTGGGCAAGGTGGATCTGATCCAGTCTGTGGATCGGCTGGCCCTTTTGGAGTGCATCGAGAAGGAGGCTCAGAAGCAGGGCATCTGCCAGGACATCCTCTTTGAGATCAATATCGGCGCAGAGGAGAGCAAGTCCGGCTTTACGGTGCAGGAGGTCTATGACCTGGTGCCCCGGATGGGCGATTATCCCCACTGTAAGCTGAAAGGTCTTATGGTGATCCCTCCCATTTCCGACAAAAAAGGCGCCAATCGTAAATTTTTTGAGGAAATTCGCACAATTGCTGTTGACATAACGTCAAAAAAATCGCATAATATCAGCATGGATATTTTGTCGATGGGCATGACGGACGATTTTGAGGATGCCATTGCCTGCGGCAGTACCATGATCCGTGTGGGAACTGCCATCTTCGGCGCAAGATATTACAAATAAAGAATTTGAATTGATATATGGAGGTAAGATCCATGGGATTTATGGATAGTATCAGAAAGCTGACCCACCCCTATTCCGAAGCGGAAGACGATTATGATGAGTACGAAGACGAGCTGCCCGAGGAGGAGCCTGTCCGCCGCAGCAGCTATACCAGAACTGCACCGTCCATCTCCTCTGCTCCCGTAGAGACCAACCCCGGCGCAGGCCGTGTGGTCAGCATCAGCCCCGGCGTGCAGCTGCAGGTCATTCTGGTGAAGCCCGACCGCTTTGACCAGGTCTCCGAGATCGCCGACCATCTGCGTGCCAAGGAAGCCGTTGTCCTGAACCTGGAGAACACCACCAAGGACATCGCCCGCCGCCTGGTAGACTTCCTCTCCGGCGTGGCCTATGCCCTGGACGGCAAGATCAAGAAGGTCGCCGTCTCCACCTACCTCATCACCCCCTATAATGTGAGCATTACCGGCGAGTGGGAGGACAGCCAGGAAGCTGCCAAGAGCTATATCTAAAGAGAGAAAAGGAGCTGACATACCATGCTGACCCCCCAGCAGATCCAGGAGATCTCCTTTGAGAAGGCTGTCTTCGGCGGCTATAATATGGACTCCGTTGATGATTTTCTGGAGCCCCTGACCGAGGATTATATCACCCTGTATAAGGAAAACTCCGTCCTGAAGAGCAAGATGCGTATTCTGGTGGAGAAATTGGAGGAGTACCGCAAGCAGGAGTCCTCCATGCAGAGCGCCATCATCGCCGCCCAGAAAACCTGCGACCAGATGCTGGCCGAGGCGGAGAAGAAGTGCGCCCGTATGCTCCACGAGGCCGAGGAGACCGTCTCCGCCAAGACCAAGAACCTGGATAAGCAGGCTGACCTGGAGGCGGAGCGCCTGGCTGTGGCAAAGCAGGCCACAGCCCAGTTCCTGGACTCCATGGAGAAGCGCATGAAGCGCCAGCTGGAGTTCATCGATGAGCTGCGCAACCGGGAGCTTGGGGATGTGCCTAAGGCCAAGGCCAAGGAAGCCGCCCCTTATGGCAAGACCATCACCCCGGCCCAGGCCGAAAAGCGTGCCTTTGATTTTGAAAAGTCTCCCTCCGCTCCCACCACCGAGGAGAAGGCCGATGCCCTCATCGAGGAGATCGGCCAGCGGATCGAAGAGAGCCTGACCACCCCCTCCCTGGGCGAGCTGGTGCAGCAGGAAATGGCTGCCCCCGGCCCCGCCAAGGAGGAGAAATTCCGGAAGTTTGAGGACCTGCAGTTCGGCCCCAACTACCATCCCACAAAGAAATAACTACCTGCTGAGAAGGGGACAGTGCGTTTTTCCTCTGCGTTCAGAGAGCTGTCGGTCGCTGCGAGACAGCCGCAAGTCAACGCCCATCACCCCGGAGCATCTGCCCGAACCCGTAGTAGGCGCAGACGGTTCACGGCCGTTATCCCGTTTTGAGTGCCCCGGTTTTTCGGGGAACAAGAGTGGTACCGCAGAGCTACACCTCTGTCTCTTGATGAGGCAGAGGTGTTTCTTTTTTTGATGAAAGAATAAAGATGAAAAAGTAAGCTCTTCTTTGTTCCTTCGTCCTTCATTTTTTCACTTACCTGGAGGTCATTTATGGACTATAAGAACACCATCATCACACCCAAAACCGATTTCCCCATGCGTGCCGGTCTGCCCCAGCGTGAGCCCGGTATGCTGGAGAACTGGAACAAGATCGACGTCTACAAGCTGCTCATGGAGAAGAATGAGAATAAGCCCCGCTTCATCCTCCATGACGGCCCTCCCTTCTCCAATGGCGATATCCACATGGGCCATGCCCTGAACAAGACCCTGAAGGATTTCATCGTCCGCTCCTATGCCATGCGTGGCTACTGCACCCCCTACACCCCCGGCTGGGATAACCACGGTATGCCCATTGAGTCTGCCATCATCAAGAAGAACAAGCTCAACCACAAGACCATGCCCGTCACCGAGTTCCGCTCCGCCTGCGAGGCCTTTGCCCAGGACTTTATCAACCGCCAGATGGCCGGCTTCCGCCGCCTGGGCGTGCTGGGCGATTGGGATCGCCCCTACAAGACCATGGACAAGCGCTTTGAGGCCGAGGAGGTCAAGGTCTTTGGGGAAATGTACCGCAAGGGCTATATCTACAAGGGCCTGAAGCCCGTGTACTGGTGCCCCAAGGACGAGACCGCCCTGGCAGAGGCCGAGATCGAGTACCAGGATGATCCCTGCACCTCCATCTATGTGAAGTTCGCCCTGAAGGATACCAAGGGCAAGCTGGATGGCAAGGGCACCTATGTGATCATCTGGACCACCACCCCCTGGACCCTCCCCGGCAACCTGGCCATCGCCCTGAACCCCAGAGAGAGCTATGTGATCGTGGATGCCAAGAACGGCGAGAAGTACGTTCTGGCCGAGGCGCTCTTAGAGAAGACCATGGCCGCCGGCGGCATTGAGAGCTATGAGATCGTCGACCGCTTCCCCGGCAGCTTCTTTGAGTATATGACCGCCCAGCATCCCTTCCTGGATCGGGATTCCATGCTGGTCACCGCCGACTATGTCACCATGGACTCCGGTACCGGCTGCGTCCACACCGCTCCCGGCTTCGGTGCTGACGACTACCAGACCTGCCGCCGCTACAATATGGATCTCATCGTCCCCGTGGATGACCGTGGCTTCCAGACCGCCGATGCCGGTAAGTATGCCGGTCTGCGCTATGACGTCTCCAACACCCAGATCGTCGAGGATATGAAGGTCGATGGCTCTCTCTTTGCCTCCGAGGTCTTTACCCATAGCTATCCCCACTGCTGGCGCTGCAAGAGCCCCATCATCTTCCGTGCCACCCCTCAGTGGTTCTGCTCCGTAGACTCCTTTAAGGACGAGGCCGCCGAAGCCTGTGACGATGTGCTGTGGCTGCCTGCCTGGGGCAAGGATCGCATGGTGGCCATGATCCGTGACCGTGCCGACTGGTGCATCTC
>JAFQCY010000131.1 GCA_017399355.1 Oscillospiraceae bacterium | reverse complement strand
CCGCTGCGACAATTCGTAGAAAGAGAACCACCCGCTATGCGGGTGAGGCGGAAAAAGTTCTACTTATGCGTAGAAAAATAAAACCTCCAGTGATAGAGTAGTAGCAGGTTCGCCAACCGCTACAAACAAGATCAGAGGAGGTTATCCAAATGGACAACAATAGTTTAGCACATACTAAGTGGAATTGCAAATACCATATCGTATTCACTCCAAAATACCGACGGCAGGTAATATATAAGAAGATATCAGCAGATATCGGACAGATCATAAGAACGCTATGTGCAAGAAAAGGGATAGAGATAATAGAAGCGGCAGCACTACCAGATCATATTCATCTCTACGTAACGATACCACCGAAGTACAGCGTATCGGAAATAATGGGATATCTCAAAGGAAAAAGCAGTTTGATGATATTCGATCGGCACGCAAATCTTAAGTACAAATACGGTAATCGGCACTTTTGGTGCAGGGGGTACTATGTAGATACCGTGGGACGGAATGAGAAAACGATAAAAGAATATGTACGCAACCAGCTCCAAGAGGACATCGCAAGTGATCAATTATGTATCAAGGAGTTCACAGACCCGTTTACGGGTGAGCCGGTAGCCAAAGGCAAATAAAGAGCCGCCCCCGGAAGGGGGCAGCCCGTAATCAATTTGCGGTTGGCGAACCGTTCGAGCGTCTTAAGACGTAGCTGTATTAGGCCCTTATAGGGCCTGTGCAAGCCACCGGCTAAGCCGGTGGTCTTGACTATATTAGAGATTAAAATAGCGATCGAATTCAGCGGGGTGAGGGATCTTGGAGATCTCGCTGCACTCAGCACGCTTCCGGGAAATGAAGCTCTTGAGAAGCTCTTCGGGGAATACGCCGCCGGCGGTCAGATAGTCGTGATCTTCTTCCAGTGCATCCAGAGCAGCCTCTAAAGAGGTGGGCAGACCCTTCAGCTTGGCCTTCTCCTCTTCGGGGAGATTGAACAGATTGCAATCATAGGGACCCCAGCCATTAGCATGAGGATCGATCTTGTTCTTGATGCCGTCAAGACCTGCCATAAGGATAGCAGCATAGCACAGATAGGGATTGCAGGTTGCATCGGGGTTACGAAGCTCGAAGCGGCGGAGCTTGGGACTCTTGGCATAGGCGGGGATGCGGATAACGGCAGAGCGGTTGGAGGTGGCATAGCCTACGGTAACAGGTGCTTCGAAGCCGGGCACCAGACGCTTGAAGGAATTGGTGCTGGGGTTGGTAATGGCGCAGAGAGAGGCAATGTGCTTCAGAAGGCCGCCCATGAAGTAATGGGCCGTTTCGCTCAGGTTGGAGTAGCCGTTGTCATCGGAGAACAGAGGCTCACCGTCCTTGAGCAGGAGCATATGCACATGCATGCCACTGCCTGCCTCGCCGTAAACGGGCTTGGGCATAAAGGTAGCGACCTTACCGTACTTCATGGCGACGTTGTGGATGATGTACTTGATCATCATGGTATCGTCTGCCAGCTTGGACATCTGGCCCAGCAAGGGCTCGATCTCGAACTGACCTGCGGCACCGACTTCGGGATGATGGTACTTAATGGGAATTCCCATCTCCTCCATCAGCATGCACATCTCACTGCGGCACTCAAAGCTGGCATCAAAGGGCTTGGCAATGTGATAGGCTTTCTGCTTGGGAACGATGCAGCCGGTACCTTCCACATCGGAATTCCAGTGACCCTGGTTGACATCCAGGCGCATTGCGATCTGGTCGGGAGCGACCTTCCAGCCCACCTGGTCAAAGAGATAGAACTCGAATTCGGGCAGGATCAGCATGGTATCGGCAATGCCGCTATCCTGCATATATTTTTCTGCGGCCTTGACGATGTTTCGGGGATAGTGAGGCAGAGGACGGTTCTCAGGGTTGTCAATGATCATGGCATTGCCGGTCATGGACAGGGTGGGAATCTCACAGAAGGGATCCACAATGGCAGAGTCCAGATCGGGGATGAAAACCATGTCGCTCTTCTCTACCACGGCATAGCCGTAGTTGGAAGCATCAAAGCCAATGCCGTTTTGAATGGTGCTTTCGGTGAAATTCTGGACAGGGATGGTCACATGGCGAAACTGGCCGTTGATATCGACCATCTTAAAGTCCACCATCTTGATATCCTTGTCCTTGATCAGCTGCAGAATGTCCTGCACAGTTTTGCTCATGAGGTAGGCCTCCTAAAGATCAAATATATGAATTACAGAATGTAATCAAAAACTCCATATATTATATCACGTTAATCTAAAAAAGGAAATAGATATTTCACAAAAAATGGGAAAATACTGCGAATTATGATCCAAATTTCTTAGCCAAGCTTGGATTTTAGGTCAGAAAGGCGATTCAGTGCTTCATAAAGGGTCGCATCCTTCTTTGCAAAATGCATACGGACGATGTCCTGAACATCCTCCATAAAGAAAGAGGTACCCGGTACAACAGCGACACCAACCTTAGCGGCCATCTGCTCGCAGAATGCTACATCGGTCTGTCCCTTTTTCAGGAATTGGCGGACATTTGCGAGGACGAAGTAAGCGCCCTGGGGATCGGTATACTCAATGCCAATGGAATCCAGGCCGCTGGTAAACAGCTGCTTCATGTGGGCATAATGTGCCCCGAATTCTTCATAATAGCGATCGGGCATTTCCAAACCGACTACAGCTGCCTCCATCAAAGGCGAGGCAGCGCCTACGGTATTGAAGTCATGGTACTGCTTGATCTTATCCATGAGATGCTTGGGGGCAATGGCATAGCCCAAGCGCCAGCCGGTAATGGAATAGGTCTTGGACAGAGAGCTGCAGGAGACCGTACGCTCCCACATACCGGGAAGGCTATTCATATAAATATGCTGATGCGGCGCATAGACAATATGCTCATAGACCTCATCCATGATCACATAGGTATCATACTTGACTGCCAGGGCGGCGATCTGCTCCAGCTCTTCACGGGTAAAGACCTTACCGCTGGGATTGGAGGGATTGCAGATCAAAATCGCCTTAGCTCCCTGCTTAAAGGCATCCTCCAGCCGATCCGCATCGTAGTGGAACGTGGGAGGAACCAGGGGGACAAAAATGGGTTCGCAATCTGCAAAGATCGCCTGAGCCCGGTAATTCTCAAAATAGGGAGAGAACATAATGATCTTATCACCGGGATTGGTCAGGGCAAAAATGGTGTCAACCATGGCCTCGGTAGAGCCGATGGTAACCACGATCTCCTGCTCGGGATCGATGGTTCTGCCCATGAAACGGCCGCACTTCTTCGCCAAGGCACGGCGGAAATTGGGGGCACCCATGGTAATGGGATACTGATGGGGACCGATGGCGCTGATCTCCTCCAGACGGTCTAAGATCTCCTTGGGGGGATCAAAATCCGGAAAGCCCTGTGCCAGATTAATGGCGTTATGCTCAATGGCAATACGGGTCATTCTGCGGATGACCGAATCTGTAAAATGCTTGGTTTTTCTGCTCATTTCCTGCATGATATGAACCTCCCAAAAGCTTTAGTTCAGCCCAAGCTGTGCTGCGGAGATGGTCTGCAGACCGTGCTGCTGCAGCACGCTGCGGAAGGCTTCCTCATTGGACACACGGAAAACCATGTCCGCCATGTTGTCCTCTCTGCCAATGAGAGAATACATATACTCAATATCCACATTAGCCTCTGCAATTATAGAAAGGATCTCGGCAAGGCCACCGGTGCGATCCGGAACGGCTACAACCACAACTTCGTTGACGCTGAGAATGCAGTTCTGGCCGGTGAGGACTTCCTTTGCCTTACGGATATCGCTGACCAGCATACGAAGGATGCCGAAATCTGTGGTATCCGCAATGGAGAGAGCACGGATATCGATCTGATTATCGGAAAGTGCACGGGTAATTGCGGCAATCTTGCCGGACTTATTCTGCAAAAATACGGAAAGCTGGGGTACCATAGTGCTTAACCTCCTTAATCCAAAAGCTTGCGTTTGTCCACAACACGGACAGCCTTACCTTCTGAGCGGGGAATGGTATTGGGCTCCAGTAAAGTGACCTTGGCAGAGATACCCAAAAGGGACTTGAGCGCCTCAGACAGCTCTTTGGCCCGCTGAGAGAGCCCCTTCACCGTATCGGAGAAGACCTCGTTACTGATCTCCACACGCACCTCAATGGAGTCGAAATTATGAGAGCGATCCACAACAATCTGATAATTGGCCGTATAGCCCTTGTCCAGAAGTACGGTTTCGATCTGGGACGGGAATACATTGACACCGCGGATAATGAGCATATCATCCGTTCTGCCTCTGGGCTTAGTCATCTTGACTAAGGTACGGCCACAGGAGCATTTTTTGCGGGTGATCACGCCGATATCCCGGGTACGGTAACGGAGAATGGGGAAAGCTTCTTTGGAAATGCAGGTGAAGACCAGCTCACCCTGGGTATCCTCGGGGAGCACCTCTCCGGTATCCGGATCGATCACTTCTACGATAAAGTGATCCTCATTAATATGCATACCGGACTGTTCTACGCACTCAAAACCGACACCGGGCCCGATGATCTCAGTCAAGCCATAGATATCAAAGGCTTTGATGCCCAGCAGTTCCTCGATTTGGTGGCGCATCTCGTTCGTCCAGGGCTCTGCGCCAAACACACCGGCCTTCAGGCTGATATCGTCCTTGGTATAGCCGCTGGCGTAGAGGGTCTCAGCAATATGCAGGGCATAAGAAGGCGTGCAGCAGAGAATGGTAGAGCCAAAGTCTTTCAGGATGGTCACCTGGCGCTGGGTATTGCCGCTGGAAACGGGAACAGCCGTTGCTCCGAGGCGCATGGCCCCTCCGTCTGCCCCAAGGCCTCCGGTAAAGAGACCGTAGCCGTAGGAAACATGGACAATATCCTCCTCGGTACAGCCTGCAGCGGTCAGGGCACGGGCGCAGCAATCGGCCCAGATATCCAGATCCTTTTGCGTATAGCCTACCACGATCTGTTTGCCGGTTGTGCCGCTGGAGGCATGAAGCCGGACGACATCCTTCAGGGGAACTGCAAACAATCCATAGGGATAGGTGTCACGCAGATCCTGCTTGTAGCTGAAGGGAAGCTTTTTCAAATCCGCAACTGTTTGGATATCCTCGGGGTTGACCCCAAGCTCGTCCATCTTGCTGCGATAAAAGGGAACATTCTCATAGACTCGCTTTACCGTGGATGCAAGTCGTTCGCTTTGCAGCGACAGCATCTCTTCCCGGAATGCTGTCTCGATCTCAGGCTGATAGTACCGTTCCATATATTCATTCACTTTGCGCCAAGGGCAAAGGCCTTTCTGTTCATTTCTAAAAATCTCTCTGGTACGCTCTTTTCCAGGGCGCTCATCCAGTTGTCCATGCCGAAGTCAAAATATCGGGATAATCTACCCAGCAAAACCAGATTAACGGCTTTGGGCGATCCGGCCTGCTCCGCAAGAGAGAGCGCATCCAAGGCATCGACCCGGATGCCTGCCGCAAGCATACTTTGCACAGGATCTTCGGGGTAAGACATTGCGCCTGTGATGACAGGCATCGGCATGATCCGCTGGGTGTTGGTGATCAGGCAGCCACCGGTACGCAAATACTCCGTCCATCGTGCTGCCTCCAGCAGTTCAAAGGACACGATAAAATCTGCCTCTCCACGGTCAATGACGGGAGAATAGACCCGTTCTCCATAGCGGACGTAGGTCACAACACTACCACCGCGCTGGCTCATACCATGGACCTCAGAGACCTTTACATCATACCCCTGCTCCAGAAGCAGCTTGCCCAGGAGCTTGCTGGCCAGAAGGCTTCCCTGCCCTCCTACGCCGACGATCATAATATTACCGGACTTCATTTCTCACCCTCCAGTGCAGAAAATTTGCAAAGCTGCTGACAGATACCGCAGCCGGTGCAGAGGGTATTATCCACTTTGGCCTTCCCTGCTGCGATACTGATTGCGGGGCAGCCGATCTTCATGCACATTTTGCAGCCCACACAGCGATCGGGGTCTACACGCAATGCAGGAGCGTGCTTCACATATTTCAGCAGCGCACAGGGCCTGCGGGAGATCACGACAGAAGGCGCATCCACAGACAGCTCTTCCCGGATCACGCTCTCACACTGCTTCAGGTCATAGGGATCCACGACCCGGACTCTTTCGATCCCAAGGGCTTTACACAGCGCTTCCAGATCCACCTTGGCTGCAGGGTCACCCTTGAGATTGTAGCCGGTAGTGGGATTGTGCTGGTGGCCGGTCATGCCGGTGATGGAATTATCCAGGATGATGACGGTGCTGTTAGAATTGTTATAGGCAATATTGACCAAGCCGGTCATACCGGAGTGCATAAAGGTGGAATCACCGATCACCGCTACAGTATTCTTATCGCTTGCTCCTTCATTGGCCAAGTTGAAGCCATGGATACCGGAGACAGAGGCACCCATACAGATCACAGAGTCAACTGCGTTCAATGGAGCAACGGCTCCCAGAGTATAGCAGCCGATATCTCCCAAGACCGTAAGCTTCAGCTTCTGAAGGACATAATACAGCCCTCTGTGGGGACAGCCTGCACACATGACGGGAGGACGGGGTGGAATGGCCTCAGGCAATCGAATGCCAAGGGGTGTATTCACACCGAGAGCTTTTGCCACAGCGCTCTGAGAGAGCTCACCGATTTCAGGAAACAAGCTTTTGCCCTCAACCGGAATACCTAAGCTGTTGCAGAAGGATTCGATAAAACCGTCGAGCTCTTCTACCACTACAAGCCGCTCTACCTTAGAGGCGAAGTCTGAGATCAGCTTTTTCGGAAGCGGCCAAATCATCCCCAGTTTCAGGACACTGACTTTGTCGCCAAAGATCTCTTTCACATACTGGTAGGCGGTCGAAGATGTAATAATCCCGAGGCTCCGATCTTCGGCCCATTCCGTTCGGTTGCAGTAGGCGGTTTCCGCAAAGCTCTGTAGGGCGGCCAGTCTGTTTTCTACCACTGGATGACGCTGACGGGCGTTGGCAGGCATCATAATATATTTTGCAGGGTTCTTAACGTAGCTTTTGGCAGGGCTGTACTTCCGCTCACCCAGTGTTACAATACTCTGGCTGTGGGCGATGCGGGTACACATTTTTATGAGGACGGGGGTATCAAAGCGCTCCGAGATCTCATAGGCCAGCGACACAAAGTCCTTAGCCTCCATGGAATCCGAGGGCTCCAGCATGGGTAGCTTGGCGGCCTTCGCATAATGGCGGGAATCCTGCTCGTTCTGGGAGCTGTGCATGCCGGCATCATCCGCAACACCGATCACCATACCGCCGTTGACACCGGTATAGGAGATGGTAAACAAGGGATCTGCGGCCACATTTAAGCCAACGTGCTTCATGCCGCAAAAGCTCCGCTTCCCGGCCAGGGATGCTCCGAAAGCGGCCTCCATTGCCACTTTTTCATTGGGGGCCCATTCGGCATAAAGCTCCGGATACTTTGCTGCAAATTCCGTGATCTCCGTGCTGGGGGTACCGGGATAGCTGGATACAAAACTGCAGCCTGCCTCATAGAGGCCACGGGCAAAGGCTTCGTTTCCAAGCAGCAGCTGCTTCATAGATTGCACCTCATTTCTTAGGTAGGGTCGGTAAGTGAAACCGGATCGGGCACAACTGTCAGGATAAAGGGCTCGCAGACACTCAGGATCTCCATCTCAGAGGAGGCTGAAATTTGCGCAACCGTGATCTGATCTCCGGCTGTGGGTTCATAGTCGTAGAGGATCAGCTGCCCATCCGAGCAATACTCCGGCTGATAGAGCGTTTCGTTGATGTAAACAGCGCTGTGAGCAGTAAAATGCTGTCCGTAAATGGTGCAGCTTCCCTGCTCCGGGTCGAAGGATACGTCTGAGATGGAAATGTCTTCTACATCAAAACGCATGGGGGTATGAATGCTGCTCTGCTGATCTTCATCGTAAAAGCGATCCCCAGAGACGATATCATACTCCAGAAGCTGCAGATCCTCCTGATAGGCTTCGTCGTTGTCGGAGGCATAGCCATAACTCTGGTGGAGTCGGAAAACTTCGCCCTCGTAGATCTTGCAATAGTCCAGCACATAGGCCGAAAGCTGATAGGTCTGCAGATCCTTCTGCTGCCTGGGAGAAGTGTAGTTGGTCCAGATCACATATTCCGTAGTCTGGCTATCCCCCACAGAAAGCTCATGATCCTCAATATTAAAGCTGGGAAGATGATCTCCGTAAAGCACAAGGGCAATGGGCTCCTCATAGGCCTCCAGGCAGGTGATCAGCTCCATGAGGAAGGCATCGCATTGGTAAAGCTGGTACAGGAAATACTCAAACCCGTTCTCCCGTCCCGGATCCTCCATTCCCTGGATATCGATGACTGGGACACCGTCCAATGGCTCTGTGGGATACTTACCGTGGGGCTGTACCGAGACTGTAAATACCAGATCCCGTCCCTCTGTGGATGTGAGGCATTTTTCGATTTCCGCTGTCAGGACGCTGTCATCGCACCAGCCTCTGGGGTTGTATTCTACATGATCCATATATTCCAGGGAGGTGTAGGTATCAAAGCCCAGGTTGTCATAGACAATATGGCGGTCATAGAAGGTGGCATTATTATTGTGGATCGCATGGGTGGAATAACCGATGGAGCCGAGGGCATGACAGATCGATTCGGAGGAAGCAGAGTCCACAATGGTCATATAGGGATACTCACCGACTCCGAAATGGCTGAGATTCATACCGCTCAGCACCTCAAACTCTGTATTGGCCGTTCCGGCACCGATGGCGGGAACGCTGAGCAAACCGGTAGAGTAGTGCTCTTTCAAGTAGGTAAAATTAGGAACCGGATCGTACTCCAGCGTAAGATCCTTCATGTATTTCGGATCAAAGAAGGATTCCAGCTGTACAAAGATCATGTTGGGGGTATTGTCTGCCGTTTCGGGGAGTTCTTTTTCCGTATCATCCAGCAGATCCTCCACACGCTCAGAGGAATAATCCTCCGGCTCATCCACGCCTCTTGTCACAAGGCTTGCGCTGAAGCAATAGACAAAGCCATTATTTCGGTATGCTCTGGGCAGGCTGTGAAAGCTGGAGGTGTGGCCTAAGTCGCCGCTTCGAAGAAGCAGGAAAATGCTTAGGGCCAGCGTAGCGCCGAGGAATAATACGGTGCTGATCCCAAAGGCCAGAACGGAGCGATGCTTTTTGACCATCACCCAAATATATACCAGCCCACCCAGCAACACAGAGATCCCAAGCATAATGAGAACCAGCTGAAAATAGCTCATATACAGCTCAAAAATGTCTTTAACCGAGGACATCAGGAAAATATCACTGGCTGTGATAGGCATGGAGCGGTAGCTTCTCTGAACAAAATCTGCAATGCCGATTCCGACCCAGATGAGCGCAATAAAGAAAAACCAAAACCCTCGCTTTTTGGTTAAGAGGGAGAAGGAAAGGGTAAATAAAATGATCAGCGTGCCCAGCATAAATAAGAAGGGCTCTTTTGTCATAAACTGCAGAGCATCGCCCAAAGACCTTCTGGAAAACAGCTCGATCAGGAAGTTGATGAAAAGAGAAACAACGAAGAATTCCAGCAAATATTTTGCATTCTCTCGATTCCAGGTATTCTTTGCAAAATTCCGAAGTTTCCCCTGTTTGCCTGTCAAAATCAGCACCTCCTTATCAAAATTCGTTATCTATCAGTATATCACTTTATCAAAAAAATGCAAGATTTTTCTGAAGTATCAAAGTCCGTCTCTTGCAGAATAATTCTATTGGTGCTATAATATATGGAAAAGTTCGAAGCAAAGGAAGGACATGACTATGACAAATATTGATATTTTTTCCGGATTCCTGGGAGCCGGTAAGACGACTCTGATCAAGAAGCTCCTGAAAGAAGCCTATGCCGGCGAGAAAATCGTGCTGATCGAAAACGAATTTGGCGAGATCGGCATTGACGGCGGCTTTATGCAGGAGGCAGGCATTCAGGTCAACGAGATGAATTCCGGCTGCATCTGCTGCTCTCTGGTTGGCGATTTTGGCAAGGCTCTGACTCAGGTGATCAGCGAGTATCATCCCGATCGGATTCTGATCGAGCCCTCCGGTGTCGGAAAGCTCAGCGACGTAATTGCCGCTGTCAAGCGTGTGGCGACAGAGGAAGTTCAGCTGGGTGCTTTCGTCACCGTGGTAGATGCCAATAAGTGCAAGGTTTACCTGAAAAATTTCGGCGAGTTTTATACAAACCAGGTGGAGAGCGCATCTTCCATTATCCTCAGCCGTACGGACTCTATCTCCGAGGACAAGCTGGACAAGGCGGTCGCTCTCCTTCGGGAGCTGAACCAGGAGGCTGTGATCATCACCACTCCCTGGCCTCAGTTGGATGGTAAGCAGATCCTGGAGGCCTTCCGCAAGGAGGATAGCCTGCAGCAGGATCTGGAGGAGCTGATGGAAGAGGCAAAGCACCATCATCATGAAGGCCATTGCTGCTGCCATGAGCATCACCACGAAGAGCACCACCATGATGAGGATTGTGGCTGCCACGGCCACCACCATGAGCATGAGGATCATGAATGCTGCCACGGGCATCACCATCACGATGAGAATTGTACGCATCATCATGAGCACGATCACCACGATGAGCACTGCGGCTGCCATGACCATCATCATGAGCATGAGTACCACGATGAGCACTGCAGCTGCCATGACCACCACCATGAGCATCACCATCACGATGCGGATGAAGTATTCCAAAGCTGGGGCGTGGAGACCCACAAGAAGTTCTCCCGTGAGGCTCTGGAAAAGATCCTGGCTTCTCTGGATCAGGAAGAGACGTTCGGCATTGTTCTTCGTGCAAAGGGGATTGTTGAAGGGACGGATGGCAGCTGGCTGCATTTTGACTATGTACCCGGTGAAAGTGAGATCCGCACCGGCTGCGCTGCTGTGACCGGAAGGCTCTGCGTGATCGGCTCCAAGCTATCTGAGACGGCAGTTGCTTCCCTGTTCGGTGTGTAAGGAGGGCCTGATATGCCCATTCCCGTATATGCATTTACCGGTTTCCTGGATGCCGGAAAGACAAAGTTTATCCAGGATACCCTCTGCGATACCCGCTTTAATGCCGGTGAGCGCAGCCTTCTGCTGCTCTGCGAAGAGGGCGAAGAGGAGTATGACCTGACACCCTATCCCCATAAAAATGTGTTCCAGGAAGTGATCGATCAGGAGACGGTCACCACGGAGCAGCTCAATGCGCTGATCCAAAAGCATCGTGCTGAGCGTGTGATCTTAGAGCTGAACGGCATGCTCCAGGTCGAAGGGTTTTATAACAAGATGCCCCAGGATTGGCAGATTGCCCAGGAAGTGATGTTTGCAGATGCGAACAACATTCTCAGCTACAATGCCAATATGCGATCCCTGGTCGTGGATAAGCTTCTGGGCTGCGAGATGGTGGTATTTAACCGTGTGCCCGAGGATATGGACATCATGCCGCTGCATAAGCTGGCTCGGGCAGTTAATCGCCGGGTCGGTATTCTGTATGAATACCAAAACGGTAAGACTCAGTTTGATGACATCCAGGACCCCTTGCCCTTTGACATCAACGCTCCCGTCATTGAGATCCGGGATGAGGACTACGCACTTTGGTATCGTGATCTCAATGACGAGCCGAAAAAGTACAAGAATAAGACCGTCCGCTTTAAGGCCCAGGTGGCAAGACTCCGCAAGGAAAAGGACGGCTTCTTTGCCCCCGGCCGTTTTGTAATGACCTGCTGCGTAGACGATATTGAATTCATGGGGATTCCC
Organism: Oscillospiraceae bacterium; assembly: GCA_017399355.1. Lineage (GTDB taxonomy): Bacteria > Bacillota > Clostridia > Oscillospirales > Oscillospiraceae > JAZOXB01. The sequence continues at coordinate 16,427 of JAFQCY010000131.1, read as the reverse complement.
TGCAAATATGATGCCGCAGCGGCTCTGAAGGTCAAGACCTGGGTTATGGTTACAGCGAAAATTACCGTGCGATTCCACAGCCTGTATCGTGGGATCGGGCCTATTTTGGAGGCCATCTCTGTGGAACCTGCCGAGGCTGCCGAGCAGGAGGTTGCCACATTCTGAAAAAAGACGAGGATGCTTAACTGGCATCCTCGTCTTTTTCATCTCTGATAATCGGTTTTCCGGTTAGTACCACATTGCGGATAAAGGAAAAGGTCTCCTTCTCCCCTTTTTCTTTCAGCATCACAAGAATATATCGCAATTCCTCTTTCGTCTGAGGGTTCATCATGGTATTATCACGACCCTCTGAGGAGTTATCCAGATACTCCAGGGCATCTGCATCTGTGTATGCTTTCCCATGATAGATCTTACAGGCCGCAATGCGATCCATGATCATCTCGGCAAAAAATTTCCGGGGCATGGGCATTGCCACATATTTCCTGGTCTTAAGATCCAAATCTGTCCAATATTCGTAGTGATGCTTGTTCCGGCCTTTGTGATGCATCCAGGCAGCAGAGTAGCCGATCAGCTCCCTTTCTCGGGAGTTGGGGCTTCGGGTGCCCTGATAGTATCTTGCGCCGGTCATAAATTCCGTGGGAGAATACTTGGAGAGATCGTGAACCAATCCCCGCCAATACATCCCGACTCGAAAGCAGTGCTTTCGAACTGCCCAGCGATGCTTTGTTATCGTACAAAAATGCTTCCATGCCTTCATCGTATGTACTCCTAATCTCTGAGTTCTCGCTCCAATTTCTGTAATGCTTTCTTCTCAATGCGACTTACATAGCTGCGGCTGATCCCCAAACGTTCTGCTACTTCATTTTGCGTCATTGGCTTTCTGTTTCCGATGCCGTATCGCAGCAGGATGACCCTGCGCTCCCGGGGATCCAGACAGGCATCGATCTTTTCATATAGCTTCCCATAGATCTCCTGGTCTGAAAGACGCTCAAAGAGATCTTCTTCGGAGCAAACAACATCCATAAGGGACAGGGCACTGCCGTCTTTCCCGGTCTCAATGATCTCCGACAGTGAAATGTCTCCGGCATTTTTACGTTGCCCCCGAAAGTGCATCAGGATCTCGTTCTCCACACAGCGTGCGGCATAGGTAGCAAGCCGAGCACCTTTGGATGCATCGAAGGTGGAGATCCCTTTGATGAGGCCGATGGTGCCGATGGAGATCAGATCCTCCTGATCGGAGGTCTGGGTATAATATTTCTTCATTATGTGGGCAACCAGGCGGAGATTTCGCTCGATGAGAATATTGCGGGCTTGAATATCTCCCTGGGATGCCAATTCCAAATAATACTGCTCTTCTTTGGCACTTAAGGGCTTCGGAAAGGAGCCGGAATCATTGGAAAGTCTTAAGGAGTACAGGATGCTGCTGAGCATCAGCCAGACAGCGGCACCCAGCATAGAATCACCTCCGACTCAGTTTATTCTGAGTCAGCAAGTCCCTATGCGAAATTAGTGATCTCTCTTCTCCATTTCTCTGGCCACGGCTATGAGGAACTCCGGAGCATCAAAGCTGCGCAAGCTCTCAATGGCTTTTTCGGTTTCCTCCGAAACCATCTCCTCACAGCGTGCAACGCCATAGATCCGAACGAAGGTGTTTTTCTTATCGTCAGCGCCGGTGGCCTTGCCCAGCTTTTCGGCATCTCCGACCACATCCAGGATGTCATCCCGGATCTGGAAGGCCAGGCCGAGGGAACGGGCATATTGATCGGCGGCCTGCTCCTGCTCTTTGGTACCGCCTGCGGCGATCACACCCAAAAGGCAAGCGGCGCAGATCAACGCACCGGTTTTTCGGCTCTGAATATCGTAGACATCCTGGGCAGTGCAGGGGCGCTGCTCCGCATCCATATCCAGGATCTGACCGCCTACCATCCCCAGCTCACCGGCACAGAATGCAAGGGTAGACACGGCCTTTACAATGCGCTCTGCCGGGAGTCGTGCCATGGATAAGCGATGAAATGCAGCGGTTAAGAGGCCATCGCCTGCAAGGATCGCCTTAGCCTCTCCGTAGACTCTGTGGTTTGTGGGCTTTCCTCTTCGGAAATCGTCATTGTCCATGCTGGGGAGATCGTCATGGATCAGGCTATAGCAATGCACCATCTCCACGGCTGCGGCAAATTCCATGGCATCAGAGGCTTTTCCGCCGCACAGCTCACAAAAGGCAAGACATAAAGCGCCTCTCAGCCGTTTCCCCCCCGCTAAGAGACTATAACGCATGGATTCGAAAAGCTCTTTCTGAGGCGCATCCTCTAAAAAGCATTGGGCCAGATAGGCATCTATATCAGTCTGATAGGAGCGGAGCTTATTCTTCATTTTCAAACTCCCTTTCCACCGGGGCACCATCAGTGCCTTTGCTTAACAGAACGACCTTCATCTCTGCCTCATCCAGAAGCCTGGAGCAGGAAGCGACTAAGGAAGTTCCCTCCTCAAACAGGCGAAGCGCTTCCTCTAAGGGAACATCTCCACGCTCCATATGGCGGACGATCTCCTCCAACCTGGTAAGAGACTGCTCGAAGTTTTTAGAATTATCAGCCATGATGAACCTCCCGGATCTCTGAGTAGGCCTGTCCGTCTGCAAAACGGAGCAGGATGTGGTCTCCCGGTTCTAATTGAGAGACGGAACGGATGATTTGATTCTCTTTGCTGGCTACGGCAAAGCCCCTGGATAATACTTTTAAAGGGCTCATGGCATCCAACTTTGCGGTAGCACGAATAAAACGCTGCTTGTGACTGCCGACTGTTCGAATAGATGCTGCAGAGAGGCGGCTAAGGATATGATCCAGCTGAAGTCTGCGGTCCTGAATATAATTCAGAGGGCTTTTCAGACAGCGACTCTGAGACAGCGCAAGGACTCTCTGGCGCTCCTGCTTCAAGCGCTTTGTGATCAACGTTTGCAGCAGGCTGTATTTCCCCAGAAGCTGCTGCCGGAGCTCGATCTGATCCGGTACTGCAAGCTCTGCGGCATTGGAGGGAGTTGCAGCCCGCAGATCCGCCACAAAATCGGAAATGGTGACATCGGGCTCATGCCCTACCGCAGAGATGACCGGGATCTCGGACTCCGAGATGGCATAGGCAACCGGTTCTTCGTTAAAGGCCCAAAGGTCTTCGATGGATCCTCCGCCACGTCCTGTGATGATCAGATCTGCCAGCCGGTGGCGATTGGCATAGCGGATCGCTCCGGCGATCTCCGCAGCGGCCTGCTCCCCCTGTACCCGTACCGGAAGGATCATCACCTTGCACAGCGGATATCGCTTGCGGAGAATGCGCAGCATATCCCGCACGGCTGCACCGGCAGAGGATGTAATCAGTGCGATCCGGTGGGGATATTTGGGTAACGACTTTTTACGCTCCGCAAGAAAGAGCCCCTCTTTGGATAGGCGAGTCTTGAGCTGCTCAAAAGCAAGATGTAAATCCCCTACTCCCTCCGGAGTCAGACCGGTGCAATACAGCTGATAAGCGCCGTCTCTGGGAAAAACGCTGATGCGGCCTGAGGCGATGACCTTCATGCCGTTTTCAGGCCGAAACCGCAAACGAAAGGCATTTCCCTTAAACATCACACAGCGGATAGCGCCGCCGGAATCCTTCAGAGAGAAATAGTGGTGACCTGAGGGATACAGCTTGTAATTGCTGATCTCACCACGAATAAATAGATTGTTGAGAAAGGGGTCTTCATCAAAGCGAAGCCTTAGATATTCATTGATCTGGGAAACATCATAGATCCGTTGCTCCATACATTGCCCTCCAAGTCAGAACGGCTGTACCCATAGCATTATCTGTTGCGAAGCAGGGCGGACAGAATACGGTAGAGAGCGTTGCACACTTTTCCCTCAAAAGAGTATTGGAGGCCACGCCGCCGGCAAACACCACTTCATAGCCGGGATAATGCTTCAGTGCATTTTTGGTTGCTTTATAGATTGCTCCGATGAGGCAGCGCAGAGCATAGCCTGCTGTCTCGGCTGCATTTCCCCGGTGATAGGCCATCACCTTGTTCTGCACACCGGAAAGAGAAAAGGTCATGTCGGATACCTTTACGGCAAATGTCTCTCGATCCGATGCTTCCTTGCTGAGGGCATCCAGATGCTTTCCGGAGGGAAAGGGCAGGCCAAGGAGCTTTCCGGTACGATCGATGAGTTGCCCGGCAGAGATATCGGTGGTTCCCCCGATTTTTTCCGCATGAACGCTGAGTCCATCGGGAGTTACCAGCAGAAGCTCCGTAGTTCCGCCCGAAAGGTGCCAGGCCAGATGGGGCTTATCCATCAGATCCATGCGCCCGGATGCCCAGCAGGAGGCAGCAATATGGCCCTGCTGGTGAGAAAAGGGAAAGAACGGGACTCCCAAGGCCGCAGAAAGGACTTCTGCCTGAGAGTTTCCGGCTAAAAAGCATGGCATATAGCTGCCCTCCACCGCACGAGGCCTTGTACTGGCTCCTACCGCCGTAATGTCTCCGGGCCCATAATCGGAAAACAGCCTGTCGGTTAATTCCGGCAGGCGTTTTACATGAGCAAAGAGAGCCTCGCTTTGGCGCAGACCCAGACTCCCCTGCTCCACGTCCAATAGGCGCGAGATATTATGGCCATCCTTGCCGTCAAACAGAGCGACAGAGGTGGTATAGTTGCTGGTATCAAAGGCGAGCACCCTCATTGGTCGCTCTCCTTCAAGCTGCGGGAGAAACTGCCCAGAATGCCGTTTACAAAGGACACGACTTCCTGATCCTCGTACTTTCTGGTGAGCTCTATGCATTCATTAATGGCAACTCCCGTGGGCACATCGGAGACATAGAGGATCTCAAAAAGTGCAAGACGGAGTGCGGCCTTGGTAAAGCGGGAGATGCGGTGGAGATTCCAGCCGATGGCATGGCGGGAGATCAGCTGATCCAGCTCTTCAAAGCGCTCTGCAGCACCGCAGACACAGCTGCGGATATAGGCAAGCTGCTTTTTGCTGGGGCGCTCGGCGTAGACCTCATTCTCCTCGGCGAGAGCCTCATAGTATCCCTTTTCAAGACGGTCTTCCAGCGCCTGCTCCGGGGTTTCCTTCGTATAGTCGATCTCGTACAGCAAATGTACTACCAATTCTCTGGCATTTGAGCGTGTCATATGTGTCTCCTTCACTTACGGACTATAGGGGTGCGGTTGCACCCCATGGTCAGATCGATCATTCACCTTTTGCAAAGGCAATGCCACAAACGTTAACATTCACCTTCAAAGGGCTTGCTCCGGTCATTGCAAGGATCTCTTCGCCAATGGCCAGCTGCACCTTCTTTGCAACGTCCATCACGGCACAGCCTGCCTTTACGATCAGATTACAGGAGATTTCAAAGCCCTTATCCTGGAACGTAACACGGATCCCCTTGCGCAGGTTCTTTTTGCCAAGAATATTGCCGAGATCAAAGCTGGTGGTGGTACTCAGGCCGTAAACACCCTCGATCTCCCGAACTGCGAGAGATGCAATAGAAGCAAGAACATCATCGGAAATCAGGATGTTGCCTTTTTCCTGCTTTTGAACCAGGTAATCTTTATTATCAGCCATTTGAACGTCCTCCTCGTTGGTGCTGCGGCATACTGCCACTTATATCATCTCTATTTTATCACATTTTTTAAAAAATACAATACCTTTTATTCAACGGGGATAATTCGAATGTCGGAAAGTCCGTACTCCGTCTGGGTCATGACAACGTCTGCCAGCAGGGATACGTCCTCCTCCGAGAGACCCTGCTCAGGAACTGCAACGGCAAGAGAGATCCCTTCGTCGGAGATGTAAGCAACGCAATCTGTGTAGCCCTTTGCGATTACAAGACTCTCGATCTGAGACTCTGCAAGGGCATCTGCGATGATCCGCTCCAGCTTTTTGCTGGTGTCTGCCGTATTCTCCCCTTCTGCGTAGGCGATGGTCTCCTGAAGAACGGTCACCGCTTCATCTCTTGCGGTCTGTCTGGACAGGCGCATTTGTGCGAAATAATCACTTTCGGTACTGTCCTGCAGGACGGCCTGCACCGGATCCTCATTCTGCGCAGAAAGCACAAAGGTTGCATCATCCATGATTTTCTCTGAGTTTAGGGTTTGGGTCAGTTCCGGAGTCCCGTTTCCGTAGAGCCAGTTCAGATAAATGCCGGCGCAGACAAGGACAAGCACCCCGGCGATAACCGCATTTCGTTTCCAAGTTTTCATGATTACTCCTCCATCAATTCATTTTTACTACGGTGATTTGATCGCTGCTCAAGCCTGTCAGGGAGGCCACCGCACAGATCAGATCCAGCTTGACCGATGGGCTGTTTGCTCCGGAACAAACAATTAAAGCGCCTTGAAACAGCGGATACTCCACCGTAGATACTGCCAATGTATCATATGCGCTGCCCTCGGACAAAATCACGGTTTTCTGATCTTCATCACTGCGGGTAGAATCCGTACTTTCTGTGCGCTCGCTATGGTTATCGCTTTGATACTGCGTATAGCTGCCTCTTCGAAGGGTCAGCATCACGTCAACCTGACCGACTCCGGTGATCTTACCCAGAATGGCTTCCAGTCGCTCCTCCGTTCTGGTCACATAGTCCGCCTCAGATTCGTGCTGCGTAGATTGCTCCGGTATATTTTGTACATCTTTTTCGCCTTTTCCCGATGGCAGCATAAGTAAAACCAGTCCGATCAGAAGAACCAACAGGATATACTTATATTTTTTCACAAAATCGGTTACTTTCTTCCCGATATCTTTTCCAAAATTCAACTATTTCCAGACCTGCCTTTCATAGGGAATATTCAGAGAATGGTACAAATACTGAGAAAGCTCGGCCTTTTGCTCCGGTGTAACGATCCCAATGAGCGTGACGGAATAAGGTACGGGATATTGCTCCTGGGTAATACTTACCTTGGCCTGGATCGTAGCGCCATGCTCAGAGGCATAGCGCTCAATATAGGCTTCCGCTGTATCTACGACATGGCTTGCCAGTTTGGATTGTACATCCTGCTCCAGATCGGCTTGATCCAGCTGTAACGGAATCTCTAAGGCATCTGCAATTTGTCCAAACCGCTTCTCGTCCAGATCCAGCAATGCAGAGGCAGCAACCAGCAGCACAAGCAAGCCTGTAACGAAGCGCAGGACGGCCTTGATACGAGGTAGCTTTGCAAGATGCAGGCAGACAACGCTAAGCATACATACTGCAATTACGGAAAGAATATAGGTTCTGATTTGTTCCATTCAGGTCACCCGCATCAAACAAATAATACCAAGCAAAAGAAGCAAGGCTGCGCTGGCGCACATGGCCAGCAGGAAGCCCATGGCTTTGGAAAACTCCTTCAAAAGCTTTACATGGGCCGGGAGGCCCACCGTGCCTCCAACTGCGGTGGTGATCTTCAGCAGGAGATATTGCACGCCAACCTTCATGATGGGAAGCAGACAAATCGCCATGACAGCCAGCATGCCAAAGACTCCCACGGAATTTTTCATCAGCGCTGCACCGGAGAGTAAGGTATCCGAGGCATCGGAGAGAATGCTGCCCACCACCGGGATCATGCCGGATACCGCTGCCTTGGTTGCTTTGACCGCTGCAGCATCGGCGGTGCTGCCGATTACCCCGGTGATGGTTGTAAAGGCAAGAAATAAATAAAGCATCAGGCGGAGGCTCTTGGTGATCAGCCAGCCAACAAATTCTCGCAGCTCCGAGAGCATCTCGTTTCCGAGTGCAGCCTCTGCAGTAGCCATGGTCAGATAGATATAAACCAGAGGGATCAGGAGCTTGGTGATCAGCTGCAAAAGGATCTGAGAGAAGATCACAGTACCGGCATATAATGCCCCGGCGCTGCTGATTCCTCCACTCATGGCAACTACTGAGGATAAGGCCGGCAAAAGGACACTGCCGTATGTAGACATCTCTTCCAGGAGTCCTGTGGACAGAGAGATCATAGACTGCAGCGTACCTGTAATCGCCGTGCAGATCCCCAAGGCCCCCACCACATTGAGAATGCTCTCTTTATTTTGGAGATCTGTGAGATGGATCACGGAGCAGAGCGTCATGATGCAGAGCAGTATTCCGCATAGACGTAGTCCTTCCCGAACGCTTCCAAAGCTCCCCTTTAGAGAGTTCTGAATGACCTCCTTCATATCATCCCAAAAGCTGGGAGAATCTACCGTTGGATCGGGAAGTAATTCTATTGCGCTGTCGCTGAGGCCCTCTGTCAGATCCTCTGTGGGAAGCTCCTCGTCCGAAGCGCTTACCTTACAGCACAGAAGGAGCAATACAAGAATTATGATCAAGAGTTTTCTCATATTATCCTCCACTTAAGCCTTCTGCCAGTTCCAGAACAGCTTCGAACAAGGGCAGGGCTACATATAGCGCAAGTATGCTTCCGCAGAGCTCCACCAAAGAGGCCAGGGCGCTCTCCCCCGCATCCGAGCAGATTCGGGCCGTAATCTGCGTAAGAAGCCCGATGGCGACAGCCTTCAGCACCGGCTGTAGCGTTCCCTGATCTAAATTCGCCATAATGCGAAGACGAGAGAGAAAGTCAAGAATTGGCTCAAAAAGCTGGATTAGAAAAATCCCGATCAAAACACAGCAGCCCATACTTAAAAGCAGAGACAGCTCTTTATGAGATTTTTTCAGAACAGCTCCCAGGATCACCCCAACAATGGCGATGATCAGGGCTTGGTAAAAATGATCCATCAGAAGTCAAATAGGTTTTTCACCAGATCAAATAGCTGGGCGATCTTCTGCACAATGATCAGCAGCACTACCACAAGACCGGCTAAGGTGGTCATAGTCGCCTGCTCTTCCCTGCCGGAGCGAACCAGCACCTGATTGAGAATGGACACAATAATGCCGACAGCGGCAATCTTAAAAATCAGATCGATTTCCATAGGCTAAACAAACAAGATCACCAATGCAAGCCCCGTGCAGAGTCCCAGGGCTGCATAGCTCTTGGCAAGCGGCTTTTTCTCTTTTTCGAGATTTTCCATGGAGGAGTGGAGTCGCTGTGCTGTAACACGCAGCAGGCGGTTTTCTCCATCCAGCTCATAAGCTCCTATGCTTTCAAATAACTCCAACAGAGCCATCCGAGCATCCCTTGGCAGGCTGAGTTTTCGTTCATCACCCAGCAGCTTGCGGGCTGCAAGATTTCGTGGAATGCCTTCCTCCAGGAGCTGGCCATAGGACGCAAAAAACCGGGCGCAGGCACCCCGAGTCCGCCCGGAAACCGTTTTGCATAGCTTTGGTAGCGGACTTAAAGTATAGTTCATTTCGCACTTCAAAATCTCCAGGGATGCGGAAAAGGCCTTTACCGTCTGAAGCTGATGGAGGAAGCCCAGCCCCTTTGTAAGACCGAAGCCTACGGCGCTGCATAGGACCAGAATCGTGCCCAGCAATTTAATCATGATACATAAGCTCCTTTATCTGAAGTTCCCGGTTTCTTTTGATCAGGATCAGGTTTCGAAATATCCTGGCTGACAGAAGGTCCCCATAGATGGGTCTGGCATACAGCTCCTCTTCGTTCATTGCGTGGGCCGTAGCCAGAAACTGTACACCGCAGTAGGATGCACGAAGGATGGCAATAACATCCTGCTCCGAGGTGATCTCGTCCACAGCGATCCATTGCGGATTCATGGTTCTTAAGAGCATTTCAATCCCGGCTTCCTTCTGTGCCCCGCTGAGAATGTCTGTGCTGGGCCCGAGATCGAATTGAGGCACTCCGTCTTTACAAGCAGCGAGTTCCATTCTTTCGTCACAGACCGAGATCCGCCACAGGAAACGAGTGGAAAGCTGGAAGATCAGATCCCTTAGCAGGGTCGTTTTTCCCCACCCGGGAGGAGAGACGATCAGGACGGAACCTGGGTGTGTCCAAAGATGGTGGATCAAGGGCTGGGCAAAGCCGGTTCTTTCTGATGCGATCCGGAGATTGAGAGAGCTGATTTCTTTGAGAGCGCTGATTTTCCCCTCTTTATATACAACTGTGCCGCAGAGACCAAGACGATGCCCGCCTCTCAGGATCAAAAAGCCGTTTTTCAGCATCTGGCTGGCGGAATAGACGGCTTGTCCCGTTGCCTGAAGAACAATCTCTTCCAGTTGAGATGCTGTAAGCGGCTCAGAATATAGGATTCTCTCTTCTCCCGTGATCATGACTTTAGGAGGATGTCCGATGCGGAGACGGTACTCCTCGATCCTCTCCTGTTGACCAATGGTAAGCTTGTCCGTCTCCCGTTGAAATTGCTTTGGGAAACAGGACAGCGCCTGCGATAATCTTTGAAGCATATGCTCACTCCCCTATCAACTGTATGTGGCCAATGGGGAAGTAAGACATAAAAAATACAAGAGGAATCACGGTACTTCGTGATTCCTCTTGTAAAAAACAGATAAACTACGAGTTTATGCCGATTTGTGCAATCCACGGCGGACGCCTTTGGATACCACAGATCCAACGCTTGCGCAAAGAAGCGCCTCAACCAGGCCCTGAATGCCAACGAACAGCACAATAAACATAAAGACATTGGTACTGCCCAGCAGCTCTACAAAGCCCTGAATGAACTCCGTATGATAGAAGCAAAGACAGAGCGCAGACATAAAGAAGGCTGTATTGAGAAGAGCACCGCTCAGGGAAGCTGTGATGTAGGAGACGAAATTCGCCTTCGTCTGGGCAAGGCGGGAGTGCATCCCCTTAAAAATCAAGCCGCAAAGCCAACCCATCAGAATACGGGTCGGTACGCAAACAAGAAAGGTCAGCAGCGGATTGATGGACATCAGGGCCACGCCAAAGCTGCTTTTTCCAAAGCACTCCCAGTAGCTGATAAGCCCAAATACAGCGCCCATGGCAGCGCCTCCGCTGGGGCCAAGAACGATGGCACCGATAATGACCGGGATCTGGAGAATGGTTAATTCCAGACCGAAGGTCTTGAACATTCCGAGTCCGGTGATCTCAAGGATCAATAAGATCGCAATGAGAACTGCCAGCTCTGTCAGACACAGTAGTCGCTTGTTGTTATGTTTCATAAATAACCTCCTGCTGTCGCTCCGCAGATGCGGATGCAACGCATACTATATTCAGCACATCCGGCGGGATGTAACTGTCAGGGAATTTCCTCCTCTACGGGTGGATTGGGGTCGTAAGTGCCGTTTTGCATCTGATCCCACTGCTCTCGGGTGACCAGTACATCACGGGGCTTTGCGCCTTTCAGAGGCCCGACAATGCCACGCTCTTCCATCTCATCTACAATGCGGGCCGCTCTGGCATAGCCTAACTTCAAGTGGCGCTGGAGCATAGAGGTGGAGCACTGGCCGGTCTGGAGAACCACTTCCACGGCAGCGGGCAGAAGCTCATCGCCCTCTTCCTCATCGGGAGCGGACTTGGAAGCATCCGCGGAAGAACCCTTACCGGACTGCTCCGCACGCTTTTCGATCTGCTCCATGATGTCGCTGGAGTAGTTGCTCTGAGACTGTGCTTTAATGGCGGCGACGACGGCCTGTACCTCGTCATCGGTGACGAAGCAGCCCTGAACACGCTTGGGCTTGCCCTGCCCCAAGGGAGAGAACAGCATATCGCCCTTACCGACCAGTTTTTCGGCACCCTGGGTGTCCAGAATGATGCGGGACTCCATGGCAGAGGAAACCGCAAAAGCAATTTTGGAGGGGATATTTGCCTTCATAAGGCCGGTAATTACATCTGCAGAAGGACGCTGGGTCGCAATAACAAGGTGGATGCCGGAGGCACGACCCATCTGGGCAATACGGCAGATGGATTCTTCCACTTCTTTGGCAGCTGCCATCATCAGGTCAGCCAGCTCATCGATGACAACCACAACCTGGGGCATTTTCTGCTGGTCGGGATCAGCATACACGGCTTTGTTATAAGACTCCAGGTCACGGACACCCATATCTGACATCAGGCGATAGCGCCGCATCATTTCCGTAACCGTCCACTGCAGCGCACCGGCAGCCTTCTTGGGATCTGTGACCACGGGGATCAGCAGATGAGGGATACCGTTATAAATACCAAGCTCGACCATTTTGGGATCCACCATGATCATCTTAACCTCATCCGGCTTTGCCTTATAGAGCAAGGAGAGGATCAGGGTGTTCATACACACAGACTTACCGGAGCCGGTGGTACCGGCGATCAGCATATGGGGAAGCTTGGCGATATCGCCAACAATGCAATTGCCGCTGATATCCTTACCGACGGCAAAGCTGACCCTCGACTTGCTGTTGCGGAAAGCGGCGGAATCGATCACCTCTCTGGCATAGACGGTATTGACAGCCTTATTGGGTACCTCGATACCGACCACGGAGATCTTATCGGGGATGGCGGAGATCCGGACACCGGAAGCGCCCAAAGCAAGCGCAATATCTTCCGAGAGGCCGGTGATTTTAGAGAGCTTTACGCCCTTGTCCAATTCCAGCTCATAACGGGTAATGGCCGGGCCACGAATGACATTAACAATATGGGGCTCGATGCCAAAGCTCTTTAATGCCTCTGCCAGACGGACAGAGTTCTCCCGCATCTCAGAGGTCGCATCGACCATACCCTGACGGCGAAGCTCTAAAAGGGAGACGGAGGGGAATTCATACTCCGGGATGGCTTCCTGGTTTTTCTCTTCGATCTCAATGGAGATCTCCGCAGCGGCTGCTGCAGCCTCGCCCTTTTTCAGCTTCTCAGCAGGCTGCTCCGCAGGCTTTGCCGCAGGTACAGCGGGGGCTGCAGGCTCCGCTACGGTAGGTACAGGCTCAGCAGCAGGTTCCTCTTCCGGCGCGGGCATCGGCAGCACAAGCTCCGGGAGTATGGGATCCTGAAGCTCGATCTCATCAATGGTAACCTGATTCTTCTCCACATCGATGGGCTTCGGGGACTCGACCGGCGCTTCTTTCTTCTCTTTCTTCTTTTTCTTCTCTGCAAAGGGAGGATCATCTACGGGCAGGTCATAATCCTTGATGGCATGCCTCTTTTCGTAGCTGGCGATCCGCTTATTTGCCACATGATTGACCAGACGCTCTGCAGGATCCTGCTCTTCTGCTTCTTTCTTTTCCGGCTTTTCGATACGGGGGCGCTTTTTGATCGCTGTGATCAAGCCGTTGATGGTGATGCGTACAGAACGCAGCGCCTGGAAGGTGATCAGAAGGATCAGTACGATAATAGCACCGGCCTTTGTGAGGCAAAGCTGCAGCAGCTCAGCAAGGCTGCCGGAAAGGATGCCGCTGCCCTCCCAATGAGGTGCGCCCTGATAAAGGGCTACGAGGTCAAACTGGATCTCATCGCTAAACAGCTCAACCAGAATATGTAGCAGAGCCGGAAGGGTGATCAGCAGGGTAAGAATGCAGCTCACACGCAGGATCACAGGCCGGCCCTTGCTGCGGAAGAGCACAAGTCCGCTCCAGACCAGCATAACCGGCAGCAGATAACGGCCAAACTGCCCGATCAGCCCGCTGATCAGCGTACCAAAGGGGCCAATCAAAAATGCGTCGGTATTAAAGCAGCAGATAATGGCAAAGAGTGCGGCAACCACAAAGACGATTCCGATGATCTCCCGCCGGTTCTGCTGTTCTTTTTTTGTATCATTTGCCTTCTTGCTGGCCATGGTGGCCTGGGAGGGCTTTTTCTTTGAATTTCGAGCCATAGTATTTCTCCTTACATTCTTAGGATCAAGCATTAATCAGAGACAGGATCAGCATCACGATGGCAATGGTCCAGCAGTAGCCGGAGAAAGCGCCTAATTTTTTACGCTCTAACATATAGCGCAGATACTGAAGGGCGAAATATCCGAAAACTGCGGCACAAAGGGCTGCCAGGAAGAACAGAAGCAGTACAAATGCGCTGAAGCTGCCATAAACAAAGGCACGGATCAAGTAATAGACGAAGGAGATCCCCTCGTAGGCCAGGAAGAGAAGCAGACTGAAGCGGAAGGTATAGGCGCTCTGCAGCCCCCGTGCAGTTCCAATGGACAGGCTGCTGCCGAAAACGGATGCACCGGGAAAAACCGAAGCCGCAGAGCCCAGGCCCATAAGCATGGCATCGAGCAAGGTGGTCTGCCCATCGGTCTTTGTTTCCTGCCCGGTACGATTGCAAAGAAACAGCAGCAGGCCATAGACTCCAAAAATCAATGCAGAATAGAGCAGATGCACCATTCGATCCGCATAGCCACGGTAAATCAAGGAGAGGGCCAGGAGTAAAAGGGAGAAAAATACAAGAGACATGGTTCTCCTGGCCAAAAGATCTTTTTTCTCCCCACGGCGCATCTTACGAATCCCAATAATATAGGAAAGCTCCTTGCCGGTTTTCCTGAGTTCTCCGGCTGAGCCAAAGAGGATCGCTGCCATCACGCCAAGACAAATGGCAGAGCGGATATAGTAGCCGCTGCCCTCTGTCAGGGAGGACATATTAAAGGCTCCGCGCAAAAACGCATAGTGCCCGTTAAATGAAATCGGCAAAAGCTCCGTGATACCACCGAAAATGCCGTAGATGATCGCTTCAATAATCTTCAAGCTGCTTCTCTCCTGCGTATCTTTCTATGCTTGCAGGCTATTATATCATATCTTGCAGAAAAATTCTATCCTTTATTTCGATTCTTCTTATTTTCGGTAATCATTTGGTGCAGCGTATCCAGCGCATGGTGCAGGCTGCCCAATTCATCGATCAAGCCGCTTTCTACCGCTTCCCTGCCATATACAATGGTACCGACATCGGTGGCGATCTGACCTGTTGCCATCATATACTTCAGAAATCGTTCCCGACTGATATTGGAATTGGTCGTGACAAAATCGGTGATCTGCTCCTGGATCCTTTGGAAATAGTGGTAGGTTGCCGGTGCGCCCACAACCACACCGCTCATCCGTACCGGATGGATCATCATACTGGCGGTGTGGGCAATCATGCTGCGCTTTGCAGAGACAGCAAGGGGAATCCCGATGGAGTGTCCGCCCCCAAGGACAAGGGATACGGAAGGCTTTTTCATACCGGCAATCAGCTCTGAAATAGCAAGTCCGGCCTCGATGTCGCCTCCGACCGTATTGAGTAGCAGCAGTAAGCCATCGATCTCTTCACTTTCCTCAATGGTAGCGAGCAAAGGCAAAACATGCTCGTACTTTGTTGTTTTTACAGAGTCCGGGGCAACCTGATGGCCTTCGATCTGGCCAATGATCGTCAAGGTATAGATACAGCCGCGCTCCGATTTTGTGACTCCTGAGCCCAGTTCTTCCAGGCGATCCATTTGCTCTGTTTTCTTTTCCTCCATAATCATCCTCCGTTCTGATCATGGTGTTATTATGGCTGGGTTTTGAAATTCTATCTTGAAAAACGAAACAAATTCTGTTATTCTAATAAAAAACAAAAAAGGAGTGCATTACTATGCAATATGAATTCAAAACCAGCGGTGTCTGCGCTGCGAAAATCGTCTTTGAAGTGGAGGATGGTACGGTCCATAACGTTCGCTTTATCGGCGGCTGCTCCGGTAATACCCAGGGCGTAGCCAAGCTCGCCGAGGGCATGAAGGCAGACGAAGTGATCTCCAGACTCCAGGGCATCCGCTGCGGCATGAAAGCAACTTCCTGCCCCGATCAGCTTGCTAAGGCTCTAATCGCCGCAAAAGCCTGATCTATACATAATACCATAAGCTCAGCGCCGTGAGGTTCTTCCTCACGGCGCTGTTTTCGTATTTGGGTTTAGCGGTTGAAGTAGGCGTAGGCGCTGTCGCCGTAGTAGATGCAGTTCAGAACCATGTTGGCCAGGGCGGTATTGCTGCTGCCCACATTGCCCTTGGCGTAGGCTTCTACGCTGTAGCCCACGTTGTCGCTGGCGACCTGGTCGCCCACATAGGCCACGAAGTAGAAGCGGTCACGCATCTGCACGGA
Source organism: Oscillospiraceae bacterium (assembly GCA_017399355.1). Classification (GTDB taxonomy): domain Bacteria; phylum Bacillota; class Clostridia; order Oscillospirales; family Oscillospiraceae; genus JAZOXB01. The sequence goes on along the minus strand of JAFQCY010000131.1, from coordinate 559 downwards.
CTTCACACCGTAGTAGGTGACCTGGAGTCTGCCGTCTGCCAGCTCCACAAAGTCGGTCAGGGTGTCCACTACATTGCCCTGAGCATCCAGAACCTTCACGCAGGTGATATCGCTCTTGCTGTAGCCGGAGGCGATGGTCAGCTTGGCGTTCATCTCGGTCTTATCAGCGAAGGTGACGGAGAAGCCGATCTTGCTGACGGCGGTGATGGTACGGTCATTGGTCTCGGTGACCTTGCTGTCCTCCAGAGGAGCGGAGAGCTGGGTGGTGGCATACTGCTGGTAGGCCTCCATACCGGCATTGACCAGAACGTCTGCACGTCTGCCGAAGTAGATCTGAGCGGCAGAGCCGTAGTTCAGGGCATCGATGAGCATAGCATACAGCTCTGGCTGCTGCTGGTAGGTATAGGTATCATAGAAGAGCTGGGCATAGTCCAGGACGGAGTAAGCATCCACGGGGGTGACATATTCCTTGCCATCAGCATCGAAGATGTGGAGAACCGCACGCAGCTCGCTGCCCATCTCCACGGACTGGATGCCGCCCAGGTTAAAGAGCATTCTG
>JAFQCY010000130.1 GCA_017399355.1 Oscillospiraceae bacterium | reverse complement strand
ATAACGGTGTTGCGGCGTGCGGAATCCCTCCGAGTCGCCTTTTCAAGGCGACCCACCACCCGTTAACAAGGGCGGCGTTAGGGACGGCAAACTGTTCGGCAAAGTTCTGTTTGACGGAAAATAGAGTCCAAATCCGGGGCGGAGGGGTGGCTTTGTTCTGAAAATGGCCGGCTGACCGCAGGAATTGGAAAAGGAAGTGCTTGCTTGTGGGCGGAAACTGTGGTACACTATAGTCGGATCATAAGCAAAAGGAGAGAGTTGCTTTGCAATATATCGTATTGGATCTGGAGTGGAACCAGCCCTGGCCCGGCTCTTATGCGGCCAAGCGGGTCCTGCCGGTGCAGATCCGTGGGGAGATCATCCAGATCGGTGCCGTGCGAATGCTGGAGGATGGCACGGTGGCCGATGAATTTCAGGTGCTGGTCTGCCCCAAGTTCTATAAAAAGCTGAATAGCCGTGTGTCCAAGCTCACCGGCCTGCGGGATGCCCGGCTCCGGGAGGAGGGCCTGCCCTTTCCCGAGGCGCTGAAGCGGTTCCGGGACTGGATCGGTGGGGACTGCATTTTCCTCACCTGGGGCTTTGACGATATTACCATTTTAGAGGATAACATCCTGCTCCACGATGACGAGCCCGACTGGATCAGGTCCTGGTACAATGCCCAGATGATCTTCAATGCCCAGACCGGCTGCGGCAATAACCAGAAGGCCCTGTCCACCGCCCTGGAGATCTGCGGCATCGAGCCCTGCCGCCCGGCCCATGATGCCCTGGGCGATGCCTACCATACGGCCCTGATCTGCAGCCGCCTGGATCTGAAGCAGGGCATTGAGGACTACGAAGCCGCCCTGCAGCGGCATAAGGACGGCTTCCACGGCAATCCCCCCGAGGGCTGTGTCAGCCGCACGGTGTTCCACGGCTACGAGGATAAGGAGAAGGCCATGGAGGCCATGAACAGCATCACCAGCCACTGCCCCCAGTGCGGCGCAGCCATGCCCAACGGCCCCTGGTACGCCCAGGAGGGGCGGCGCTATATGACCATGGCGGAGTGCGCCCGGCACGGCCGCTACCTGATCCGTCTGCGGCTGCAGAAGGAGCCGGATGGAACGCTGCAGGTCAACCGCCTGCTCTATGAGGGGGCTTCCGATGCGGCCAAGCGCTTTGACGAGCTCATCGCCACCCGCCGCCCCCTGAGCCGCAGCACCCCCACCCGTCGCCGCAGGCGGCGCAGAGGCCCCCGGAGCAGCGGCGAATGAACCATCTTGCACCCCTGCTTTTGCCCTGGTTCGCCGGGAACAAACGGGATCTGCCCTGGCGCAGAGACCGGGAGCCCTACCATGTGTGGCTGTCGGAGATCATGCTGCAGCAGACCCGGGTGGAGGCGGTCAGGGGCTACTACAGCCGCTTTTTGCAGGCGCTGCCGGATATCGCCTCCCTGGCAGAGGCGCCGGAGGATCTGCTTCTGAAGCTCTGGGAGGGGCTGGGCTACTATAGCCGGGCCCGGAATCTGCAGAAGGCCGCCCGGATCATCCGGGAGCTCCACGGGGGCAGTTTCCCCCGGGACTATGCCGCCATCCGTGCCCTTCCCGGCATCGGGGACTATACCGCCGGAGCCATCAGCTCCATCTGCTTCGATGCGCCCCGGGCGGCGGTGGACGGCAATGTGCTGCGTGTCCTCAGCCGCTACCGGGCCGATCATGGGGATATCAGCCTGCCCCAGACCAAAAAAGCCGCCGCCCGGGCCCTGGAGGCGGTCTACCCGCCGGAGCAGTGCGGCGATTTTACCCAGGCGCTTATGGAGCTGGGGGCTACGGTGTGCCTGCCCAATGGTGCGCCCCTTTGCGAAAGCTGCCCCCTGAAGGCCCGCTGCCGGGCCAAGGCCCTGGGCTGCCAGAGGGAGCTTCCCGTAAAGGCCCCCAAGAAGCCCCGGAAAAGCCGGGCCAGGACGGTGCTGATCCTCCTGCTGGGGGAGAAGATCGCCCTGTGCAGGCGGCCGGAGACGGGGCTTTTGGCCGGGCTCTGGCAGCTGCCCGATACCGAGGGCAGCCTCAGCGCCCGGGAGGCCCTGGAGCTGGCGGAGCGCTGGGGCCTGCACCCCACCCAGCTGCTGCAGATGCAGGAAAAGCGCCATGTTTTCACCCACGTCACCTGGGAAATGCGTGGCTATTACATCCGCTGCAGCGCCGAGGGCGAGCTCAGCTGGTTCGACCGCAGCCTGCTGCAGACCCAAATCGGCCTCCCCACGGCCTACCGACAATTTTTGGATACCTTTATAGTTTAATATATTTCAGGAGGTTTTACCGATGGAAGACAAGCGCAAATTCTACAGCGAGGACGAGATCATCACCCTGGACTTCGATGACGGCGAGAGCTTTGAGTGCGGCATTATGGGCACCTTCGAGGTGAAGGGCAAGGAGTACATCGCCCTGGACACCCTGGACGACAGCAATGACGTGTATCTCTATGAGTATGTGCCCACCGAGGAGGATTTCGAGCTGCTGGACATCCCCGAGGAGGACTTTGACCTGGTGGCCGCCGAGTTCGACCGCCTCATGGACGACCCGGTATAAGCCATGGCAAAGGTCTATTTCACCAATTTCCATACCACCTTGCAGGAAAATCTGCAGCAGAAGCTGAGCCGCCTGCTGCTGACTGCCGGTATGGATACCATCGACTTTGACAAGAAGTTTGTTGCCATCAAGCTCCACTTCGGCGAGCCCGGCAACCTGGCCTATCTGCGGCCCAACTATGCCCGTACGGTGGTGGATCTGGTGAAGCAGCTGGGAGGCCGCCCCTTCCTGACGGACTGCAACACCCTCTACCCCGGCGGCAGAAAGAATGCCCTGGAGCATCTGGAGTCCGCCTATCAGAATGGCTTCAACCCCTATAACTTAGGCTGCCACCTGCTGATCGCCGACGGTCTGAAGGGCACGGACGATGTGGAAGTCCCCGTGGACGGGGACTATGTAAAGGCCGCCAAGATCGGCAGAGCCCTCATGGATGCGGATATCGTCATCTCCCTGACCCACTTTAAGGGCCACGAGGCCGCAGGCTTCGGCGGCGCCATCAAGAATATCGGCATGGGCGGCGGCTCCCGGGCCGGCAAGATGGAGATGCACTCCGCCGGCAAGCCCTTTATCCACGAGGATCGCTGCGTAGGCTGCGGCGCCTGCCAAAAGGCCTGTGCCCACGATGCCCCCACCCGCAAGGGTAAGAAGATGTTCATTGACCACGACAAGTGCGTGGGCTGCGGCCGCTGCATCGGCCAGTGCCCCCTGGATGCCATCGATGCCGCCAATGATGAGAGCAATGCCATCTTAAACTGCAAGATGGCGGAGTACACCAAGGCCATCGTCCAGGGCCGCCCCCAGTTCCATATCAGCCTGATCGTGGACGTGAGCCCCTTCTGCGACTGCTACAGCGTCAATGACGTGCCCATCATCCCCGATGTGGGTATGCTGGCCTCCTTTGACCCCGTTGCCCTGGATCAGGCCTGCGCCGACCTGTGCAACAAGATGCCCCGCAATGCTTCCAGCTACCGGGGCACGGAGCCCGGCGAGCTCTTCAGCTCCACCCATCCCGGCACGGTCTGGGAGATGCAGCTGAGCCACGGCGAGAAGATCGGCCTGGGCAGCCGGGAGTATGAGCTAATCGAGATCTAAGATCCGCAGCAGCGCCCCCCGGTCATAGTCCCCCCGAAACCGCTGGGCCACCCGGCCCTCTTTGACCAGCAGCAGGCTGGGCCCTCCCGGCTTGGTCTTTAGCCGCCCGGCCAGGGCCCCGCAGCGGGATACATCCAGCCTGCAGCACTTCAGCCCCGGCCGCCCCTCTGCCGCCAGCAGGGCAAAGCCCCGGGGCAGCGGCCCTCCGCCGCTGCAAAGCCCGATGAGCACCGGCTCTGCCGCCTGCTCCACCTCCGGGCCGTAGTTGGCCTCATCCAAATTCAGCAAAATAACCGCCCCTTTGCGCTTTTTCGTAGTTTGCGCAAAGAGGCGGTTTTTTATGTGCAGAGCCTCTCTTCCGGAGAGTCTGCTCCTGTCTTTTTATTTCATCACGTTTTCGATGAAGCGCATGAGAATGGTTGCCACCTGGGCTCTCGTTGCGTTGCCCTGGGGCAGGAGCTTGCCATCAGAGCCCTTGATCAGCCCCTCGGCCACTGCCCAGCCAAGGGGAGACTGTGCATAGCCGCTGATATTGCCGGCATCCGGGAAGGCGCTCAGGTCTGCCTTGGCAGAGGTGTCGAGGCCCTGACTGCTTGCATAGCGGTAGAGAATGGTTGCCATCTGCTCACGGGTGATATTTCCATTGGGATCGAACTTGTTGTCGCCTACGCCGCTGACAATATTATTGTGGGCAGCCCATGCCACAGCATCGGTGTACCACAGTCCGGCAGGTACATCGGTGAAGGTATTCTCACCCTCTGCCGGTTCTCCGGCATAGCGCCACAGAACGGTCACCAGCATGGCTCTGGTCATGGAAGTATCCGGCTCGAAGGTGTTTTTGGACATGCCGTTAAACAGGCCGTTCTCCACGGCATATTCTACAGCATCAGAGTACCACACATTTCCGGGGACATCGATAAAGCCATTGAAGCCCCAGATGGCGGTGGGGTAGCCGTTCCAGGTGGGTGTTGTCCAGCCCTTAGTTCCCTCGAGATAATAGAGGGTCAGACCGGGAATTGGTTCCAAATCAAAGGTATCAAAAACATCTTCGCCGAGTGACGGAGCATCGCCCATAAAATACACGCTCGTCAGGCTGTCACACGCACCGAACGCATAAAATCCAATGCTGGTCACGCTGCCCGGGATGGTCAGGTCAGTCAGGCTGCTGCAACCATAGAATGCATGATTGTTGATGCGTGTCACGCTGTTCGGGATGGTGTAACCTCCGGCAAAACCTCCCGGACATTGGATCAGCGCCGTCATATTCTTGTTGTACAGAACACCGGATCCATCAGAGGCATAGACTGGGTTTCCCTCTGAAACCCAGATTCCCGTCAAGCTGCTGCAGTAAGAGAATGCCTGCCAGCCAATGCTTGTCACGCTGTTCGGGATGGTGCATTCTCCGGCAAAACCT
>JAFQCY010000129.1 GCA_017399355.1 Oscillospiraceae bacterium | reverse complement strand
TGTCCATCCGTGCTCTGCTGCAGCAGGCTGAGGAAGAGGCAGAAGAGGCTGAGGTCGAGGAGACCGAGGCTGAGTAATTTGCTCTTACATACCGGGACCGTCCATGGCGGCCCCGGTATTTTATAAAAAGGAGATATAGATATGGTCAAGCACATTGTTTTGTATACGCTCAAAGAGAATGTCGAGAAGGAATCAGCTGTTAAGTTCATTGCTTCCACGCTGGAGCCTTTGGTGGGTCAGATCCCCGGTCTGCTGCACCTGGAGGTTCGCCAGGCTTATGTTGGCATGGACTATGCCCTGTATTCTGAGTTTGAGAGCAAGGAAGCTCTGACCAATTATGCCGTGCATCCTTTACATCTTGCTGCCAAGGATCAGTTCAGCCATATGATCGCCACCCGTGTCGCGGCGGACTATGAGCTGTGATGAAAGGTAAATTTTCAAAGTTTAGCACACGGTTTGTTTGGCAGATCGTTATAATTTCAATCGGTGCGGTTCTGATCCTTGCGGAATTGATTTTGCTGGGGGTATTCCTGGTTGGCCGGTATTTTCGCGCGGGATCTCCCGGAGGCCCGGCTCATACCTCAGAGCCCAAGAGTCAGATCGTAGTTCCTGAGGTCTGTCCCGCAAAACTCAATGATTTCTCAGTGGAGGATTTCTCCTATGATGGAGAATACCTGGCCTGTGATACAAGACCCTATGAACGGGGCATCGATGTTTCCCATTATCAGGGGGAGATCGACTGGCAGCAGGTTCGGGATGCGGGTTTTACCTTTGCCATCATTCGCGTGGGCGGCAGAGGCTACGGCGAAGAGGGGAAGCTCTACGAGGATCTTTCTGCCCAGCAGAATTATGAAGGCGCAAAGGCGGTCGGCATGAAGGTTGGCGCCTATTTCTTCTCCCAGGCCATAACAGAGATCGAGGCCCGTGAGGAGGCCAGATACGCCCTGTCTTTGATCGAAGGTTGGGAATTGGATCTGCCTCTTGTGTATGACTGGGAACATATCAGCGAAGAGGCCCGCACCGGCAGCATGGAGGAGTCGGATAAGATCCGGTTCACAAAGGCCTTCTGCCAAACTGTGGAAAAAGCCGGCGTTCAGCCGATGGTTTATGTGGCTCCCTGGGCCAGCGTGGACTATATGCTGGCGGTAGAGCAGTATCCCATATGGCTGGTGCTTTACAGCGATCAAATGACATTTAAATATCATTTTGATTACTGGCAGTACAGCTGCACCGGCTCTGTTCCCGGTATCGAGGGCGATGTTGATATCAATTTGTACATTCCACCTGCAGAATAGAATAACGCCACCTGAAGTCACTCAGGTGGCGGTTTTTATTTTGCGGAGAGATCCACACTTCTGCGTAGAATCGTATAGGGAGGAACCTGGCAGGGAAGTGCCAAATGAAACAGCATCTGAGGCGTTCTGGGCTCTTCCAAAGGCGTTCCTTCTGCGTCGGACATGATCTGTGCTGTAAAAGCAAAGGGCTTCAGATCGGGACCGACAGCCTCTAGGGGATCTCCTGCGCGGAATTTGTTGCGCAGGCTGCAAATGGCGTTGCCCTTTTCGTCGCAGCTTTCCACAATGGCGCACACTTGCCATTCCCGAATATAGCGGGAATTCTCCGTGTACTGTCCGGGGTGGCCGAAATAAAAGCCGGTGGAATAGATACGATGGCTCACATGCTCCACTTCATCACGCCAAACGGGATCGATCTGACGGCCCATCGCTACATCGTCGATACAATGACGATAGGCCCCGGTTACAACGGCTGCGTAATAAGCGGATTTGGCACGGCCTTCTATCTTGATGCAGTCAATCCCCGCATCATGGAGATCCTTCAGATAGTCGATGGTGCACATATCCCGGGAGTTGAGAATATAGGTGCCTTTTTCGTCCTCAAAGACCGGGAAGTATTCCCCGGGGCGCTTTTCTTCCATCAGTGCATACTGGTAGCGGCAGGGTTGGGCACAGGCACCCCGGTTGGAATCCCGGCCTGTCATATAGTTGCTCAGCAGGCAGCGGCCGGAGTAGCTGACGCACATGGCACCGTGTCCGAAGGTTTCAATCTCCAGAGATTTGGGAGTCTTGGCCCGGATCTCCGCGATCTCGTCAAGGCTCAGTTCTCTTGCCAAAACCACACGCTCCGCACCTAAGTCATGCCAGGCGGTTGCGCATTCGTAGTTGGCGATGGATTGCTGCGTGGAAATATGACGGGCGCATTTGGGGGCGTATTTACCTGCAAGGGTAAAGGCGCCTAAATCAGCCAGGATCAAAGCGTCCACGCCTGCATCCTGCAGCTGCTCCATATAGGCCGGCAGGTCACAGATCTCGTCGTTCCGGGGCATGGTGTTTACGGTGACATGGACTTTCACACCGTGCTCATGGGCGAAACGGACAGCCTGCGGAAGCTCTTCCGGAGAGAAGTTGCCTGCAAAAGCCCGCATGCCAAAAGCGGTTCCTGCAAGGTATACACTGTCGGCACCGTACAGAACAGCCATTTCCAGCCGCTCCATATCTCCGGCGGGACTTAAAAGTTCTATTTTTTTCATATTACTTGGACACTTTGTTCTTGTTTTGTTCGTGCTCTGCTT
>JAFQCY010000128.1 GCA_017399355.1 Oscillospiraceae bacterium | reverse complement strand
TTTCTTCGATGCCCTGAAGTCCAGAACCCGTGGCTACGGCTCATTGGACTATGAGCTCATCGGTTACCGTCCGTCTAAGCTGGTAAAGCTGGACATCCTCTTAAACGGCGACGTGGTGGACGCCCTGAGCTTCATCCTCTTTGCGGACAACGCCTACCCCCGCGCCCGGAAGATCTGCGAAAAGCTGAAGGAGAACATCCCCAGAGCCCAGTTCGAGATCCCGGTGCAGGCGGCCATCGGCGGCAAGATCATCGCCCGGGAGACCATCAAGGCTTTGCGTAAGGATGTGCTGGCCAAGTGCTATGGCGGCGATATCACCCGTAAGAAGAAGCTGCTGGAGAAGCAGAAGGAGGGCAAGAAGCGCATGAGAACCTTCGGCACGGTATCCGTGCCCTCGGAGGCCTTCATGGCGGTCTTGAAGCTGGACGAATGAAGCAAGTAACTGTCTATACCGACGGCGCCTGTTCCGGCAATCCCGGCCCCGGGGGCTGGGGTGCCATTTTGGAGTATAAAGGCATCGAAAAAGAACTCTCCGGCGGTGAGAAGGACACCACCAACAACCGCATGGAGCTTACCGGCGTGATCTCCGCCCTCTCCGCACTCAAGGAGTCCTGTGCCGTGGATCTGTACACGGATTCTAAATATGTCTGCGATGCGGTGGTCAAGGGCTGGGTCTACGGCTGGAAGAAAAAGGGCTGGATCAAGTCCGACAAGAAGCCTGCACTCAATGTAGATCTCTGGGAGCAGCTGCTGCCCCTACTTTCCTACCATGAGGTCACCTGGCACTGGGTCAAGGGACACGCCGAGAACGAAAAAAACAACCGCTGCGACAAGCTGGCGGTGGCCCAGAGCAAAAAATTTGCCGCACTTTGAAGGGAAGGCATAGCATGAAGAAGAAAAATACCGTATTTTATATCCTCCTGGCCCTCTTTGTGGTGGCCATTGTGGCCCTGGACCAGTGGACGAAGTACCTGGTGGAGAGCGGCCTTGCCCTTTATGAGCACCGCCCCAGCATCCTGGGCATCTTCCACATCACCCACACCCGGAATGACGGCGGCGCCTGGGGCAGCTTCGGCGGCCAGACCTGGCTGTTCATTCTGGTAATGGTAGCCTTTGTGGCCCTTTTGGCCTATGCCGTCTGGAAAAAGTGGCTCAGCAAAAAGGTGGAGTGGATCTGCCTGGCGGCCATTTTGGGCGGCGGCCTGGGCAATGTGATCGACCGCCTCTTTAAGGACGGCCTGGTCACGGATATGATCTGCCTGGATTTCATGAACTTCCCCGTGTTCAATGTAGCCGACTGCTTCATCACCTGCGGCTGCATCCTCCTGATGATCTATGTGATCTTCTTCGACCGGGAGAAGAAAGAAAAAACCGAAGAATAAAGCAAGCACCCTTGGAGGCACAAAACCTCCAAGGGTGTTATTCTTTACTCGATCAGAGATTCCAGAGGAACAAAAGCGTAGCCTTCGGCCTGGGCGACCTGGGCAACCTGGGTAAAACTGTAAGCGTAGACGGTGGCGGTCCCTCGGATACCAAAAGGTGCATTATACTCGCCGTAGAAGATATACTGCACACGTGCCATCGGATTCAGGAACATCAAATGCTTCAGATTTTTGCATCCGTAGAAGGCTTCGTCCACAATGTATTCCACAGAAACGGGAAGTATCATACTTTCCAAAGAGATACAGCCGGAAAAACCTAACTGATCGATCCAGGACTGCCCTGGGCCGAAATTTACCTCTTTCAGAGCAGTGCAGCCTGCAAACATACACTCGCTGACCCGCTGCATTCCCACGGGAAGCGTGATGGATTCCAAAGAAGAGCAACTGGCGAAAAGATATCGGGCATCAAGGTCGTTTTGAATACCGTGACCCTGCAGATATATGGAGTCAGGCAAGATCGCTTCCTTTAAGGAGGTGCAGCCACGGAATACCCCTTCACCTAAAAGCCTTGTTCCTGCGGGCAGCTTTACCTTTTCCAGTGCGGTGCAGTAGGCAAATGCCTCAGCCTGGATCTTACGCAGACTGCGGGGCAGTTGGATTTCCTTCAGATTTGAGAAGTAGGAAAAGGCAGAGTCGCCGATCAGCGTAACGCCCTCTAAAACAACCACCTTGGTGACCCTGTCTTTCAGATGTGCCCAGGGACGATCCACATGCTGGTACTGTGTGCCGAAGCCGGGCATAATTTCGCAGCCGCCTACCGCCAGCGTGCCGTCAGGATAGAAGGCCCACTTCACATCCTTAACAGAGCCACTTTCCTCCGCACCTTCTGTGTCGGGAGATAGAACTCCTGCAGGATAATACTTGTCAATAAAACGGGTCAGGATAGCAGCGACCTGCGCTCTTGTGGCGCTGCCCTGGGGGTCGAGAAATAGGGTATTTCCTTCCCGGGTACCGCCAATAATGCCTTGGTGAACTGTCCAGGATAAGGGATCTATGGCATAAGCAGATATCTTGTCCGCATCAGGGAAGGTCTGCAGGACATCGCTGGGAGTGGTCACATCCAGACCGTTTTGTCTGGCGTAGCGATACAGAATCGTGGCCATCTGCTCCCGGGTTACCTTGCCGTTGGGCTCAAAGAGACCTTTGCCCACACCGCTTACGATACCCTGCTCTGCTGCCCAGGCGATCGCACGGGTATACCACTGACCTTCAGGCACATCTGCAAAGGCAGTCTCTCCTGCCGCCGGCTGACCGGCATAGCGCCAGAGAACGGTGACCAGCATAGCACGGGTCATAGAGTCCTCGGGATTGAAATTACTTGCGCTCACGCCGTTGAACAGGCCGTTTTCCACAGCAGCTTTCACATTTTCATAGTACCACTGCTCTGCAGATACATCTTTAAGCTGAGAGAAAATCTGTGCTCCGGTGCCAGTGAACTCCAGGTAATTGCTGCCACAGTCCGGACAGTAATGGAGAACGACACCTTCCAAATCCTTGTCGGCAGTTGCCATAGTAACAGTTTGCTGGTTGATATGCCCTTTTTCGTTTATGCAGACCTCTATCTCGATAACAAGAGGCTCGTGAGTATCGGGGAGGAAGGCCGTTGCTGTTACTGTGGACCATCCATAGGCTTTCGGGGCAAGGATCAGAAGCCCGCCGACAGACTCGAAGTCGACGGCGCCACCCTCTTTGGTTAGATTAAAGATACGGGAATGGGTATTCTTCTCGGGGGTCATAACGAATTCCAGGTAGGTCAATCTGTCGGTGGGCAGAGCGATCTTTTTGGCATCCTTTCGGCTATCCATTTCCACAACGGACAGCGTTGTTACAGGAATATCATCCTTAACCTCGTGCACCGTTTCTGTGCTGCGTGTGCCGGGAATCGGGATCAGTTTATCGCCGGACATTGTGGCACTTTCCATAACCACCAGCATATTGGTTCTGGAACCTATAGACCTCAAGCTGAAGGAAACAGAATAAAAACCTCTCTCGCCGGGAAACTGACCGTATTTGTCCACTACAAGGTCGCCGCTGGTGCTGTTGCCGTCATAGACCTTCACAGTGAAATAGGTGTCTGCAGTACCGCTATCATAGAGGAAAAAAGTCAGCTTCATCCAATCGAGCTGTGCTGCACATTGATTCTTCATGCCGGGAGAAGCTTTGATAAGGCTTGTGTCACCGATTTCGTCTTCCGGAGTTCTCACACTGTGACCGGATTCCTCTAAAGGAAAGGACAGGGGGGTTATGACGAACTCTTCTGCTGTTTCTTCCTGTGCCGCGGCACCAATCGGCAGTACTGACAGCAGGAAAGAAAGAACAAGGGCGATACATAAAATACGTTTCTTCATAGTTTTTCTCCTCCTTTTGTTTGAGTAGTCTCTTAAAGATTTAGATGAATGTGCCTCTAAAGATAACGGAAAGCAATTTGCGGGATTTACAGCTTCTCCTATGGCATAGCTGCTTGTTTACCCGATCAGAGACTCCAAAGGAACAAAAGCGTACCCCTCTGCTTGGGCAATGATGGCGATCTGTGAGTCACTGAAGGCATATACCGTGGCGACTTCCCGGTCACCAAAGGGGGCGGTGGCCTCTTCGCTGCTTGCTACATCGGCCCAGGGGCCGGGGAAGACCAGCGCTTCCAGAGAGGTGCAGCCCGGAAAGGCATTGTCCTCCAAGATCTTCAGATACTCGGGCAAGATCAGGAACTCCAGAGAGCTGCAGTTTTGGAAGGCTTTCTTTGCAATGTGCAGTGCTGCGTTGGGCAGGGTGATCTCCTTTAAGCTACTGCAGTTTTGAAACATACCGTTGCCGATACTCTGCATACCGGGCGGCAGGGTGATGGACTCCAGCGCGGTACAGCCGGAGAACATATAGTCCGTGCGGCAGGTACTGCCTCCATTATAGACCTCCGGGCGGATGGAGTTCGGCAGGCTGACCTTGCGAAGGGCGCTGCAGCCCTGGAAAACTGCGCCGATCAGATAGGTCGTGCCCTCGGGAATTACGATCTCCTCCAGGGAACTGCAGTTGGCAAAGGCCTTGGAATAGATCCCCCGCAAGCTGTCCGGCAGGGATACCTCCTTCAGCTGGGAGAGGCCGGAGAACGCATTGGCGCCAATGGAGACGATGCCATCCCAGACCTCCAGCCGGGTGATCCGGTCTGACAGGTGAGACCAGGGGGCTTGGCCCTCTGCCTCTGTGCCGGAGATTTGCTTGCCTGTAATAATCAGAGTACCATCCTCGTAGAAGGCCCAATTGCAGTTGTTGGCTGTGCCGTACTCCAGAGCGCCGGAATAGCTGGGGAGTGTATCGGCAGAGCTTTCCTTTGCGTAGTATTTCTCAATGAATCGGGCGGTGATCACAGCGACCTGCGCTCTGGTGGCATTGCCCCGGGGCAGCAGCAGAGTCTTCGACCCCTCCTTGCTGCCGGTGATGATCCCCGCCTTTACGGCCCAGCCCATGGCCTCGGTAGCGTAGGAGGAAACCTCTGCGGCATCGGGGAAGGGAGATAGGGCCTCGGCTTTGCCGGAGAGCGCCAGACCGTCGGCTTTCCCGTAACGGTAGAGGATGGTAGCCAGCTGCTCCCGGGTCACATAGCCGTCGGGATCAAATCGCCGGTCTCCGATACCGCTGACCACTCCCTGGGCTGCGGCCCAGCTGATGGCTTCGCTGAACCACTGCCCCTCCGGCACATCCCGGAAGGGAGAGCTTCCGGCGGCGGGCGCACCGGCATAACGCCACAGCACCGTTACCAGCATAGCACGGGTCATCTGCCCGTCCGGGCCGAAGTGATGGGGGCTGGTGCCGTTAAACAGACCCAAAAGAACGGCCTCCCGTACGCCTTCGTAGTACCACTGTTCCTCCGGCACATCGGCAAAGCGGTTGAAGACTGTGAGGTAGCAATCCTCATAGACGATCCGCGTAGCGCCGCAATCGGGGCAGCACTGCAGCGCAGCGCCTATATCCGAAGGGCCTGGGGGATTGAGGACGGTTTCCTCCAGATGGATATGGCCCCCGGAATGGATGCAGACTTGCACCTCCAGCTCAGCCATAAGCTCATTGTTGTTGTTCTTAATTCGAAGATTGGACCAGCCGTAGCTCTTTGGCATGATGAACAGCAGGCCGCTCTGTTCCTCTGCATCGATACGGTTGTCGTGCTCCAGACGGTAATCGGGAGTGTTGGTGTTAAAGCTGGGAAACTCCGCAATCTCCACGCAGCCCATCTCGTTCAGCGCCAGGCCCAGCGTAGATACAGGCTGCCTCGTGTCCGGATCGATCAGGGAGATGGACTCCAGGGCCTTATGCCAGTCTGTCAGCAGGATTACCACCTCGGACTGCGTTCCTGCCACGGGGGTGTAGGTCTCGCCGGAGCGGGTGGCGCTGTACATCACCACACGGTATGCACCGGTTGCAAAGCCCTTGGTTCTCCAGAGGATCTCATAGGTATAGATCCCCTCCGTGCCGGGGAAGGAATCCGTAACCGTGGCCAGGGGCTCAGTATCCCCCTCACCGTAGATCTCCACGCAGAAATAGGAGTCAGCGCTGCCGCTGTCCCGCAGGAGGAAGAGAAGCTCTACATCGGAGGGGAGCTTTACTGCCAGATCCCGTATGGCGGGCATGGCTTCGATCAGGCTGGTTTCGCCGATGTAGTCCCAGGGGCGCTTGCTCTGCTGACCGGGCTGGACAAGCGAAAGGGGCTGGGCACCGCCGCTGATCTCCAGAATCTCGGCCTCCTCCGCTGCCGCAGGCAGAGCCAGAGAGAGAAACAGCGCAAAAACCAGCAATAAGGACAGTATTTTTTGATGCACGACGGTCACTCCTTTCTACAATTATAAAATAATCTATTTTTTATCATTCGTCAAGCCTTTTTTCCATTCTTTCGGGATCAATTGAAAGGAAGCGAGAAAATCCTTTGACCTTGCCTGCAGAATGTGATATGATAAACAGGAATAGAGGTGAAACTGTGGACTATCGGGCACAAAGAGAAGGACAGCGTGTGGATCTATTTTTGGCAGAGCAGCTGCCGGAATTGAGCCGCAGCGCTGTGCAGAAGCTTTTGGAGCAGGGCTTTGTCACCTGCGGCGGAAAGCCGGTGAAGAAGAATATGAAAACCGAGGTCGGTCAGGTCTTTTCGGTGACCCTGCCGGAGCTTCGGGAGGTGGATCTTGTAGCCCAGGATATCCCCCTGGATATCGTCTATGAGGACGAGGATCTGCTGGTCATCAATAAGCCCAAGGGCATGGTGGTGCATCCGGCGGCAGGCCATGTGGACGGCACCTTGGTCAATGCTCTCCTGCATCATTGCGGCGATAGTCTCTCCGGCATCAATGGGGAGAAGCGCCCCGGCATTGTCCACCGCATCGACATGGATACCACGGGACTTCTCATCGTGGCAAAGAACGATTTCGCCCACCAATTTCTCTCTGAGCAGCTGAAGGATCACTCCCTGAGCCGCACTTACGAGTGCATCGTCCGTGGCGGCTTTAAAGAGGACAGCGGCACGGTCAATGCCCCCATCGGCCGCCACCCCACCGACCGCAAGCGCATGGCAGTCACAGAGAAAAACAGCCGGGATGCCGTGACCCACTGGGAGGTCATCGCCCGTTACGGCAGCTATACCCACCTGCGCTGCCGCCTGCAGACCGGCCGCACCCACCAGATCCGTGTGCACATGGCCTATCTGAACCACCCCATTGCAGGCGATCCCGTCTACGGCGTGAAAAAGCCGGAGCTGGGCCTCAGATCTCAGTGCCTCCATGCCCGGGAGCTGACCTTTGTCCATCCCCGCAGCGGCGAGAGAATGACCCTCGCCTGCCCCTTACCTGAGGAATTTACTGCCGCCCTGAAACGGCTGCAGTCAAAATAAGTCAAAAAACAATATACAGGAGGAACTGCTATGACACCTTATGAAAAGCTTCAGAACTGCCTCGCCTGTGTGCGGAAAAAGACCGATTTTGTGCCCGATGTTGCCCTGATCCTTGGTTCCGGCCTAGGCGCATTGGCTGACGAGATCGAAACCGTTGCCACCGTAGACTACCATGATATCGAGGGTTTCCCTGTATCCACCGTTGTGGGACATAAGGGACGCTTTGTCTTTGGCACCTTCGGTGATGTCAAGGTCGTCATTATGCAGGGCCGTGTCCACTTCTATGAGGGCTACAGCCGAGAGGATATCCTGCTGCCGACCCGACTGATGGGACTGATGGGAGCCAAGGTGCTGTTCCTGACCAATGCCGCCGGCGGTGTGAACAAGGACTTCCGTGCAGGTGACTTTATGCTGATCACGGACCACATTATGAGCCTCTTCCCCAACCCTCTGATCGGAAGAAATATGGATGAGCTTGGCCCCCGTTTCCCGGATATGAGCCAGGTTTACACCAAGGAGCTTCAGGAGAAGATCATTGCCACCGCAGCCAAATGCAATATCCCCCTGCAGAAGGGTGTATATATGCAGCTGACAGGCCCCACCTTTGAGACGCCCGCAGAGGTGCGTATGGTTGCCGCCCTGGGCGGAGACGCTGTAGGCATGTCCACTGCCTGCGAAGCTGCTGCTGCCTGCCATATGGGCATGAAGGTCTGCGGCATCTCCTGCATTACCAATCAGGCTGCCGGCATCTCTCCCACGCCCCTGAGCCATGAGGAGGTCTTCGAGACCGCCAACCGTGTTGCTCCTCTGTTCCGCCAGCTGGTGAAGGAGAGCATCATCGCCATCGGGGAGGGCCTGAAATGAGTATGGAAGCCGTAACCCATGCGGTCAATGTCCGCCTGGGCGACGACAGAAACAGCGTGGTCATCTTAGACCAGACCTTGCTGCCCAATGAGACCAGGTACCTGACCCTCAGCACCGCAGAGGAGCTGTGGCAGGCCATCTATCTGCTGCAGGTGAGAGGCGCTCCCGCCATCGGCATTTTCGCCGGCTATTCCATGGCGGTGCTGGCCCGGAATATCGAGGCCGAGGACTTCGCCTCCTTCCGTGCGGAGTATTTCCGCCTGTCTGCTTATCTGAATTCCTCCCGCCCCACGGCGGTGAACCTGGCCCATATGCTGAAGCGTATGGAGAAGGTTGTGGATGCCCACAGCGAAGCCCCCCGTGCTGAGCTGATCGAGGCCCTCTTTACGGAAGCCAAGGCCATCCATGATGAGGATATCGCCATGTGCCGCAAGATCTCCGAGTACGGCCTGTCCCTGCTGAAGGACGGCGACGGTGTCATCACCCACTGCAATGCCGGCCCCATCGCCACCTCCCGCTACGGCACCGCCCAGGGCCCCTTCTACCTGGCCAAGGAAAAGGGCATGGATATCCATGTCTTCGTGGACGAGACCCGTCCTCTGCTCCAGGGCGCCCGTCTGACCAGCTATGAGCTGACCAAGGCCGGTGTGGATTGCACCCTGATCTGCGACAATATGGCCAGCATCGTCATGAAGCAGGGCAAGGTGCAGGCTGTGTTCTTCGGCTGCGACCGCATTGCCCGTAATGGTGACGTTGCCAATAAGATCGGCTCCTCCGGTCTGGCTGTTCTGGCCCACTACTATGGCATCCCCGTCTACTCCCTGGGGCCCTCCACCACCATCGACTTCAACTGCCCCTCCGGTGACCATATTCCCATCGAAGAGCGCCCCCACTCCGAGATCAAGGAGCTGTTCTACGAAAAGCCCATGGCTCTGCCGGAAACCAAGTGCTACAACCCCGCCTTTGACGTTACCGACCATACCCTGCTCACCGGCATCGTCACCGAGCGCGGCATCGCCTATGCTCCCTTTGAAGAGAGCTTCCGGAAACTCTTCCCGGAGGAGATGGCAAAATGAGTTATACTTCCCACGAACAGGCCAAAAAGGACATCTTAGAGGCCGGCCGTCGGCTCTATGCCCGTGGCTATGTGGCTGCCAATGACGGCAATATCTCCGCCCGTATGGAGGATGGCACCGTCTGGGCAACGCCCACCGGTGTCTCCAAGGGCTTTATGACCGAGGATATGCTGGTTCACCTGACCGCCGACGGCAAGGTGCTGGAAGGCTCCTGGAAGGTCTCCTCCGAGATCGCCCTCCACCTGGCGGTCTACCGGGAGAACCCCAGCCTGGGCGGCCTTGTCCACTCCCATGCCCCCGCAGGCACCGCCTTTGCCTCCCAGGGCAGAGATTTCGATATGGCGGTGTCCATCGAGACCGCTGTGCAGATGGGCGTGATCCCCTGCGCTCCCTATGCTGTTACCGGCTCTCCCAAGCTGGCAGAGAATGCCGCCGTCTACTGCAAGGAGTATAACGGCTGCCTCTTAGAGCACCACGGTGTGGTCACCTGGGGTAAGGACGTGGAGCAGGCCCTCTTCCGCACTGAGTGCCTGGAGCATACGGTGATCATGTACGAGCATATGCTGGGTCTGGGGGAAGTCCGCCTCCTCAGCGAGGAGCAGCTGGATGAACTGGACACCGTCCGTGCCAAATTTGGCATCACCACCGGCGGCCGCCCCAAGGGCAGAGCGTAAATTCTTTCGAAATAACTTGTTTTT
This sequence comes from Oscillospiraceae bacterium, assembly GCA_017399355.1. Lineage (GTDB taxonomy): Bacteria > Bacillota > Clostridia > Oscillospirales > Oscillospiraceae > JAZOXB01. The sequence goes on along the minus strand of JAFQCY010000128.1, from coordinate 1,339 downwards.
ATTTGAGCGCTGTGCTAAAATAGATGCACAGTTCTACCCGAGTGTAAACACTTTGGGAAATCAGAAAAGGAGAAATTACTATGGCATTTTGTACTTCCTGTGGTTCCCCCCTGGCGGAAGGTGCTGCCTTCTGCTCCAGTTGCGGTCAGCGCCAGAATGCATCTACTGCAGCTCCTGCTTATCAGCCTCCCATAGGGGATTCCTTCTACGAAGAAGCTACCGGCATTCTCAGCGAGAATGAGGGCGCATCTTTTACTGATCTGGGCAATAATACGATGGGTACTGGGAAAACTGAGCCTGCAGTTGCAACGGAACCTGCTTATCAGCCTCCCGTCTATGAGCAGCCCACCTATCAGGCTCCTACATATGAGCAGCCTGCCCATCAGACTCCTGTTTATCAGCCTCCCGTTTACGAGCAGCCTGCCCATCAGACTCCCGTTTACGAGCAGCCTGCCCATCAGACTCCCGTTTACGAGCAGCCTGCCCATCAGACTCCTGTTTATCAGCCTCCCGTCTACGAGCAGCCTGCCTATCAGCAGCCTGCTTACTCCCAGTATCAGGCCCCTGCCGCTCCCGTGAGCAAGGGCAAGTCCATCACCGCCATGGTGCTGGGCATTGTGGCTCTGGTATTCTGCATTGTTGACCTGATCCTCTCCATCGGCGGCCTGGCCGTCATGGGCTACAGAGGTGCCGAGGAATATGGCATTATGGCTATGATCTATGCCATCATCACCCTTGGCTGCGCCGTTCCCGGCATGATCCTGGGCCGTAGCACCTCCTCCAGCACCCCCGGCAAGCTGGGCAAGATCTTCGGCATCATTGGCATCATCATGGGCGGCATCGCCTTCTTTGTTGCCTTCCTCTGCATGGTCGTCTGATCTGCAACCAATAAAAAAGTCGTCCGTGTGCTGTCGCACGGACGACTTTTGTCTTGTGCAGCGCAGAAAGACGTGCTATAATCAGGAGGAAAGGAGGTTGCACGATTGAAATACTGCTATCATTGCGGCCAAGCCCTGGGGGATGATTTCGCCTTCTGCCCCCGCTGCGGCAAGACGATGCCTGCCCTGAGCGGGATCCGGCCTGCCGCTGCCCCTCCTGTCTATGAGGCGAAGCCCATACAGACCGCTACCGTCGGCGGCAGAGTGATGGCCGGGCTCTCCAAGGGCTTCGGCATTACCGCTCTGGTCTTCAGCATCATAGCGTCCGTTTTCCTTGCGGGCAGCGATGACGATCTGTTTCCTCTGCTTTTGCTGACCGCTCTGTTTGCCGTGCCGGCGCTGCTTCTGGGCATCTTCGCCCGAAAGAAGGGGGAGCAGGCCATGAAGGGTATGGTCTTCGG
>JAFQCY010000127.1 GCA_017399355.1 Oscillospiraceae bacterium | reverse complement strand
GCCGGGTCAGTCAGGTCGTCCGCAGGGACATAAACTGCCTGGACGGAGGTGATGGAGCCGTTCTTGGTGGAGGTGATACGCTCCTGGAGAGCGCCCATTTCCGTGGCCAGGGTGGGCTGGTAGCCCACGGCAGAGGGCATTCTGCCCAGAAGGGCGGAGACCTCCGAACCGGCCTGGGTGAAGCGGAAGATATTGTCGATAAAGAGCAGCACGTCCTGGCCTTCCCGATCACGGAAATACTCTGCCATGGTCAGGCCGGAGAGGGCTACACGCATTCTGGCTCCGGGGGGTTCGTTCATCTGGCCGTAGACCAGGGCGGTCTTGGAGATGACGCCGGATTCCTTCATTTCGTTATAGAGATCATTGCCCTCTCGGGTACGCTCGCCCACACCGGCAAAGACGGAGATACCGCCGTGCTGCTTGGCGATATTGTTGATCAGCTCCATAATCAGCACGGTCTTGCCTACGCCTGCGCCGCCGAAGAGGCCGATCTTGCCGCCCTTGGCATAGGGGGCGATGAGATCCACGACCTTGATGCCGGTCTCTAAGATCTCGGTGGTGCTCTCCTGCTCGTCATAAGTGGGGGGATCCCGGTGGATGCTCCACTTTTCGCAGGTGACGGGCTGGGGCTTATTGTCGATGGCTTTGCCTAAGAGGTTAAACACTCTGCCCAGGGTCTCCTTGCCCACAGGCACCTTGATGGCGGTGCCGGTGTCAATGGCCTCCATGCCACGGGTCATGCCGTCGGTGGAGCTCATGGCGATGCAGCGCACCACATCGTCACCCAGCTGCTGGGCAACCTCGCAGATGAGCTTGTCCTTCTCCCGGGGGATCTCGATGGCGTTGAGCAAATTGGGCAGATGTCCGCTGCGGAAGCGGATATCCAGAACCGGGCCGATGATCTGCACGACCCGACCGATATTATTTTCCATAGGATACACTCCTTTTATGAACTACAGCGCTTCTGCGCCGGAGACGATCTCGGTGATCTCCTGGGTAATGGCCGCCTGACGGGCACGGTTGTACTTCAGAACCAGGGTATCGATGATCTCCCCGGCATTTTTGTTGGCGGAATTCATGGCGGTGCGCCGTGCGCCGTGCTCCGAGGCCGCGGCCTCACAGAGGGTGGTATAGAGGATGCCGGAGACATACAGCGGTACAATCCTTGCCACCAGCTCCTCGGGATCACCCTCGATCATTGCGCCGGAATAGCGTTTGGTATCGCCCTGCTCCAGGGTAATGGGCAGGAGGGTCAGACTGGCAGGCACCTGGGAGAGCATGGAGCAAAACTCCGTATAGACGATCTCCACCCGGTCGAAGTCCCCCCGTGCAAAGCCCTCGCAGAGGAGCTGGCCGATCTGGCGGCAGTCTCCCATGCCCAGAGCGCCGGTGACCTCGAAGCTGCTGCTGAGGATCTCGCTGCCACGGCGGCGGAAATGCTCCGTGGCCTTCTTGCCGATGGGGAGGATGCAGGCTTCCTGCCCCTCGCTCATACGGGCTACCATGCGGAAGAGGTTGGCATTGTAGCCGCCGGCCAGACCACGGTCGCCGGCAATGACCACATAGCAGGTTTTTTTGACCTCACGGATCTGAGCGAAGACCGTAGGGCACTCCGCAGCACCGGCCTGAATGGCGGAAATGGCCTCCAGGAGCACCTTATGATAGGGCCGGGCATTTTCCGCACGGAGCTTGGCCTTGCGGAGCTTGGAGGTGGCCACCAGCTCCATGGCCTTGGTGATCTGACGGGTGGACTCCACGCTCTTGATCCGTGTTTTGATCTGCTTCATGGAAGCTCCCATGGCTTACTCCTTTGCTGCAAACTGCGCCTTGCAGACCGAAATGGCCTCACGCAGCGCCTGCTCATTGGCCTTGGTCAGTTCCCTGGTCTGCTGGATATTCTCCAGAATGGCCGGGCGCTGGGCCTTCAGATACTCAAAGAAGGCGGTCTCAAAATCACGGATGCGATCCACCGGCACATCAGCCAGCAGATTTTGGGTGACGGCATAGATGATGCAGACCTGCAGCTCCACATCGATGGGGCTGTTGCGGTCCTGCTTCAAAATCTCCACAATACGGGCGCCCTGCTCCAAGCGAGCCTTGGTATCCGCATCCAGGTCAGAGCCGAACTGTGCAAAGGACTGGAGCTCACGGTACTGGGAGTACAGGAGCTTCAGAGAGCCTGCCACCTTCTTCATGGCCTTGATCTGGGCGCTGCCGCCTACACGGGACACGGAGATGCCGGGGTTAATGGCAGGACGGACACCTGCGTGGAACAGCTCCGTCTCCAGATAGATCTGGCCATCGGTGATGGAGATGACATTGGTGGGAATATAGGCGGAGACGTCGCCGGCCTGGGTCTCGATAATGGGCAGAGCGGTGAGAGAGCCGCCGCCATATTCCGGTGCCACACGGGCCGCACGCTCTAAAAGTCTGGAATGGAGATAGAACACGTCGCCGGGGAAGGCCTCACGTCCGGGAGGACGACGGATCAGGAGGGACAGGGCACGGTAGGCCACAGCATGCTTGGACAGGTCATCGTAGATGATGAGCACGTCCTTGCCCTGATCCATAAAATACTCGCCCATGGTGCAGCCGGAATAGGGGGCAATATACTGCAGCGGTGCCAGCTCCGAAGCCGTGGCGGAGACCACGATGGTATAGTTCATGGCACCGTTTTTCTCCAGGTTGTCCACCAGCTGCGCCACGGTGGAGCGCTTCTGGCCGATGGCGACATAGATGCAGATGACATTCTTGCCACGCTGGTTCAAAATGGTGTCCATAGCGATGACGGTCTTGCCGGTCTGACGGTCGCCGATGATCAGCTCACGCTGGCCTCTGCCGATGGGGATCATGGAGTCGATGGCCTTGATACCGGTCTGCAGCGGGACGGAGACGGATTTTCTCTCAATAATGCCGGGGGCATTGCGCTCGATGGGGCGCATTTCATGGGTGGCAATGGGGCCACGGCCGTCGATAGGCTTGCCCAGGGCATCCACAACACGGCCGATGAGCGCCTCACCTACGGGCACGGAGACCACCTGTCCCGTGCGCCGCACCAGGCTGCCCTCGCTGATGCCTACATCGGTGCCCAGCATGACCACGCTGACATAGCTCTCTTCCAGGTTCAGCGCCATGCCCACGGAGTCGTTTTCAAAGCGCAGCAGCTCGTTGGACTTGCACTTCTCCAGGCCATGTACCTTGGCGATGCCGTCGCCTACCTGGATGACATAGCCGATCTCGTCCTGCTGGGTCTTGCTGCCGTAATTCTTGATCTGATCTTTGATGATCTTGCTGATGTCGTCGATTCTTAAATTCACGGTCTCACCAACCTTATATGATCGTATCGGACAGGCTGCGGTGCAGCTTGTCCAGTCTGGAACGGATGCTGTCTGTGAGCTGTGTACCGCCGTAGCGCAGGGTGATGCCGCCGATGAGGCCGGGGTCCAGCTCGTTTTTCAGAATGACCTGCTTGCCTGTGAGCAGCGCCAGCTTTTTCTGCAGCGCGGCGCACTGACGTCCATCCATCTTCACCGCCGTGAAAGCGGTGGCACGGAGAATGTCGTGAGCCTCGTCATAGTGCTTGTCATAGGCGGCTGCGCAGGCAGGAAGGGCATAAAATGCCCGCTTCTCGCACAAAAGGCACAGGAAGTTCAGAAGCAGGGGATCCGCCTTGGAAAAAGCGCCCTTTACCAGGGTCAGCTTTTCCTCAATAGGCACTGCCGGTGTGTCCAGCAGGGTCACATAGCCATGCTCCTGCTCCACGGCGGCGCAGACCACCGCCAGTTCTTCCTTGATTTTTTCATCCTTCTGCTCCTGCAAGGCCAGCTCTAAAAGCGCCTTGCCGTATTCTGCCGCCTCAATCATGGCTCTCACCAAAATTGTCGATGAAGGAGTCAATGAGCTGCTTGTGCTCCTCGGCCTTGATATCCCGGGCCAGCACCGCAGCGGCGATATCCACCGCCATGTCGGAGACCTCGTCCTTGATCTCGTTCATGGCACGCTTCTTCTCCAGAGCCACCTGCTCTGTGGCACGGCGGAGGGTCTGGGACGCCTTTTCCTGGGCTTCCTTCAGCATCTCCTCGTCACGGAGCTGGGACTTGCGGTAAGCGGCCTTGAGGATCTCGTCGCTCTCGGCATTGGCCTCGGCCAGACGGGTCTCGTACTGCTCCTTCAGGGCTGCGGCTTCCTTCCTGGAGCGGTCAGCATCGGCATACTGGTCGTCGATCTCCTGCTGCCGATCGTCGATCATCTTTTTCACAGGCTTGAAAAGATACTTCTTCATAATGAAAAAGACGATCAGCAGATTCACAAGGGTAAAAATCGCTGTCCAGATATTCAGACTGATAAAAGGCTCCGTTTTTGCTAAGAAAATCAAGCCTCTTCTCCCCTTTCAGAAAGAGATTTCATTACATAAAGAGGATCAGCAGGGCAATGACCAGGGAGTAGATACCGGTGGTCTCCGTAATGGCGCAGCCCAGGATCATGTTGGTACGCAGAGTGCCGGAAACCTCAGGCTGACGTGCCATGCCTTCCAGAGCCTTACCAACGGCAGTACCTTCGCCTACTGCAGGGCCAATGGCTCCGATACCCATACACAGACCGGCACCTAAAACCTTTGCAGCTTCAATGATTGCATTTTCCATAATATTTCCTCCTATAATAATTGCATATGCAAATGGATTACGAATTGGATTCTCCGGATTTCTCCGCAGGGGGCGGACAGGCAGCGCCTACATAGACCATGGTAAGCATGGAGAAGACCAGCGCCTGGATAAAACCGGAGAAAAGGTCAAAATACAGGGACAAAATGGCGGGAATACCCACCTGTAAAATGGGAATAGCGCTGATGATGGCATTGGGAATCCATCCGAAGACCATAGCGCTGAGTCCGGCAAGGGCATTGTAGATCAACATGGTCAACACACTGCCGCCTGCCACGTTGCCAAAATGACGGAACGCCATGGAAACCGGCTGTGCCACTTCGCTGACAATGTTCATGGGTGTCATGACCACGATGGGCTCTGTAAAGCCCTTGAGCCAACCAAAGAAGCCCTGGTTCTTGATGCTGTAGAACCAGACCAGCACAGAGGTGATCAGCGCCCAGACGATGGTCGTACTGATATCCGCCGTAGCAGAGCGGAAGAAACCGGTCATGCTGATCAGTGTACCCAGAAGCGAGGAGCAGAACAGCGCACCGATATAGGGCGCAAAGCGAATATTGTGCGCACCCATGGTGTCTCTGACCATATTGTAGAGCATGGTGACTACCTTCTCTAAAAGCACCTGCTTTTTCCCGGGGCGCTTCTTCAGGTTGCGACCCAGCAGGATGCTGCCGATCACCAGAATCAGCATCACCACGCAGGAGGACAGCACCGTCTCCGTAATGGTCACATCAAAGAGGCCGAAGAAGGAAAACTCCCATAGTATCTTCGGGCCGGTAACTTCAATGCTCATAGACTCTTGTCTCCTTTCTTCCGAAAGAGCTCGGTAATGAAGATCGAAATACGAACAAAGCACAGAGGCAGCAAGGTCGCCAGCGTATCAAAACGTCCCGTCCGCAAAAGCAGCACCAGGATCACCAGCAGGGCGATCATTCTTACGCCGTAGGTGCCGCCGGCATAGAGCTTTGCCTTGTTGGGATTCTCACTTTTGGCAGCCCGCAGCAGGAAAAAGCCCATGACGGCAAAGTTCAGCAGGGACAGTCCCGTACCTACAGCGACGCTGTAGAGCACCTTGACGCTGAAATAGCCCAGCGCCCAGTAAACCGCCAGCATCACAGCGCTGAGAAACAGCTGCCCCAGAGCAACAAGCAGCAAGGAGCGGAGGGTCGTATTATTCTCCTGAGGAATCATGATTCTCCTCCTTTTGAGTAGGATCGATGGCATAGGAGGTTTTCAGCAAAAAGGAGATCATAGAGCCGAAGCCCAGCACCACGCCCAGAACAATGGCCAGGATCATAACCCAGGAACCCACACCGCAGTACTGCCGCAGCAGCCAGCCGCCAAAGATCAGCGCTCCGGCAGGGAACAGCAGGCTGATGGCAGCCTGGGAGAGATAATTCATTGCATAGGCGATACGAAAGAATTTTTTCGCCATATTTCTCTGCCCTTTCTTCTCAATAGCCAATCTTTGCCTGTCCCTTACTATACCACAGCTTGCCATTCTTTGCAAGAAAAACACAAGATATTTTAAAATTTTGGAAGGGCCGTTTCCTTTGTCGGTTGACAAGTTGGCAGGAATGGTCTATAATCGGAGCAGAATAAATCGAAGGGGTGTGATCGGCGTGTTGAAACCGGCATTTTTCTGCCGCAGCGCCGTCTCTATGCCTTTTTTCACCCCTTGAAGAAGTCTTTTCACCTTCTGCAAGGGGTAGCCGTCTATGCGGCTGCTCCTTTTATTATTTTACAAATGAGGTATCATTATGAGCAATAATTTGAAGCTTGAGACCCTGTGCATCCAGGCAGGCTACAGCCCCAAAAACGGCGAGCCCCGCCAGATCCCCATTATTCAGAGCACCACCTTCCGCTATGAAAATGCCGACGAAATGGCAAAGCTCTTTGACCTGGAGGCCAACGGCTACTTTTATTCCCGTCTGCAGAACCCCACCTGCGACACCGTGGCCGCCAAGATCTGCGCCTTAGAGGGCGGCACCGCCGCCATGCTCACCGGCTCCGGCCAGTCTGCCAATTTCTTTGCGGTCTTTAATATCGCCGGCTGCGGCGACCATATCATCAGCTCCTCCGCCATCTACGGCGGCAGCTTCAACCTCTTCTCCGTGACCATGAAGCGCATGGGCATCGAGTTCACCTTCCTCTCCCCCGATTGCTCCGAGGAAGAGCTGAACGCCGCCTTCCGCCCCAACACCAAGGCGGTTTTCGGTGAGACCATTGCCAACCCCGCTCTGTCCGTGCTGGATATTGAGAAATTCGCCAAGGCTGCCCACAGCCACGGTGTGCCCCTGATCATCGACAATACCTTTGCCACCCCCGTCAACTGCCGTCCCCTGGAATGGGGCGCTGATATCGTCACCCACTCCACCACCAAGTATTTAGACGGCCACGGTGCTGCTCTGGGCGGCTGCATCATCGACGGCGGCAAGTTCGACTGGGCAAAATACCCCGACAAGTTCCCCGGCCTCTGCACCCCGGACGACAGCTATCACGGCGTGGTCTATGTGGAGCGCTTCGGTCTGGCCGGTGCTTACATCACCAAGGCAACGGCGCAGCTGATGCGTGACTTCGGCGCTGTCCAGTCTCCCCAGAATGCTTTCTACCTGAACCTGGGCCTTGAGAGCCTGCCTCTGCGGATGCGCCAGCACTGCGCCACCGCCCAGAAGATCGCCGAGTATCTCCAGGGTCACGAGAAGATCTCCTGGGTCAGCTACTGCGGCCTCCCCGGGGACAAGTACCACGAGCTGGCCAAGAAATACCTGCCCAATGGCTCCTGCGGCGTGATCTCCTTCGGTGTCAAGGGTGGCCGCAGCGCCGCTGCCGCCTTCATGGGCAAACTGAAGCTGGCAGCCATTGAGACCCATGTGGCCGACGCCCGTTCCTGCTGCCTCCATCCCGCCGGCACCACCCACCGCCAGATGAATGACGAGGAGCTGCTGGCTGCCGGTGTCAGCGCCGATTTGATCCGCCTGAGCTGCGGTCTGGAAAATGCCGACGATCTGATCGCCGACATTGAGCAGGCTCTGGCCACCCTGTAATAAACGAAAAGGAGCATTTTCATGCCCATTAAAATTCCCAACGATCTCCCCGCCACCGCCACGCTGAAGAATGAGAACATCTTCGTTATGGACGAGACCCGTGCGGTGAGCCAGGACATCCGTCCGCTGGAGATCCTGATATTGAACCTGATGCCCACCAAGATCGAGACGGAGACCCAGTTCGCCCGTCTTCTGGGCAACAGCCCCCTGCAGGTGCATCTGGAGTTCCTGCATACCAAGTCCCATGTGGCAAAGAATATCTCCGCCGAGCATCTGTTCACCTTCTACAAGACCTTCGATGAGATCTCCCACCGCTATTTTGACGGAATGGTCATCACCGGTGCGCCGGTGGAGCATCTGCCCTTTGAAGAGGTGGAGTACTGGGAGGAGCTCTGCACCATTATGGAGTGGAGCAAGACCCATGTCCACAGCACCCTGCACATCTGCTGGGGCGCTCAGGCCGGTCTTTACTACCACTACGGTATTCCGAAATATTCTCTGGAGAAGAAGCTCTTCGGTGTATTCCCCCATCGGGTGATCTGGAAGAACCCCATTTTGTTCCGTGGCTTTGACGATGTGTTTATGATCCCCCACTCCCGTCACACCACCATCCGCCGGGAGGATGTGGAGAAGGTTCCCCAGCTGAAGATCGCCGCCGAAAGCGACGAGGCCGGTGTCTATGCCATCTTCACCGCCGGAGGCAAGCAGGTCTTCCTCACCGGTCACTCGGAATACGACCCGGACACCCTGAAAAAGGAATATTTCCGGGATAAAAATCTGGGCCTGCCCATTGAAGTTCCCAAGAACTACTTCCCCAACGACGATCCCACCCAGCCGCCGCTGGTACGCTGGCGCAGCTCTGCCAATCTGCTTTTCTGCAACTGGCTGAACTACT
>JAFQCY010000126.1 GCA_017399355.1 Oscillospiraceae bacterium | reverse complement strand
GGTCTTGGTGGGGTCAGCCTTGTACTCGGTATGGATGCCGAAGATCTCGCCGGTCTTTTCACGCTCGGTGATCACCCAGCGCATGAGATCCTTAAAGGGAATGGGATACATTCTTTCAGACATTGTAAAATCCTCCGATCAGAATTAGTATACGTCACGTGTCCAGAAGTGCTTCAGGACAAAAACCGCAACATTGAAGAAAAGCAGATAGCAAATGCAGACGATCTCAAAGGGGAAGATATAAAAGGTGCCGGGGAAGAGCAGCGTGATCTGCAGGAAAACGCTGTAGAGGCTGTAAACCGCCAGCGTGGTGAGATAGGTGCGGGAGAGCACTTTCTTGCCCCGCTCATCGAAGCGATGGAGCATAAACCAGCCGATCAGGCCGGGGATGGCCTGGACGGTGGTAACCACCAGCATGATGAAGAGAAGCGCATCAAAGACATAGGTGGTATGCAGCAGATCCAGTTTTACGATCAGGATAACCGGCAGAAACAGAGATGTAATCAGTAACCCCAGCAGCGTCCACTTGCAAAAATTTTCCGATGCGCTGAGCATGGGCAATTAGTAGGCGCAGCCGTTGAGGGCGGTCCAGAGCTTCTTGGACTCTTCCAGGATACGGGCATTGACGGCTTCCTCGTCGATACCCACCAGCTCACGGTCCTTCATGAGGAGCTTGCCGTTGCCGATGGTGGTCTGGCACTGGCGGCCGGTCATGCCGAAGAGCATATGGCCGTCGATATTGGCATCGGAGAAGGGGGTGAAGGGCTTGTAGTCCATGACGATCACGTCAGCGGCAGCGCCGGCTTCCAGCACACCCAGCTTCTCGTCGAAGTAACGGGCGCCGATGAGGGCATTGTTCTTGAAGAGCATATCCGTGACCTCGCACCAGCCCACATTGGGCAGGCAGGCATTCTGGCGCTGGGCGCAGAGGGCGACCTTGATGGACTCCAGCATATCGTTGGTATAGGCATCGGTGCCCATGCCCAGGAGGATGCCGGCCTTGTACAGGGGCAGCACGGGGCAGGTGCCCACGGCATTGCCCATGTTGGACTCGGGGTTATTGACCACCATGGTATCGGTGTTCTTGATGATCTCGATCTCGGCGGAGTTCACATGGATGCAGTGACCCAGAATGGTCTTGGGGCCCAGGATGCCGTGATCCTGCAGTCTTTGGACAGGACGGCGGCCGTAGTTCTGCAGAGAGTCATAGACGTCGTTCATGCCCTCGGAGACGTGAATATGGTAGCCGGTGCGGCCATTATTGGCCTCAACCATACGCTCAAAGGTCTTGTCAGAGATGGTGAAGAGGGCATGTCCGCCGAACATGGCCTTGAGCATGGGATCCTTCTGCTCTTCGCACCAGGTGATAAAGTCGGCATTTTCCTTGACAGCCTGGATGGACTTCTCTTCGCCGTCACGGTCGGAGACCTCGTAGCAGAGGCAGGAGCGGATGCCGAATTCCTTGGCGGACTCAGCGATCTTGAAGAGGGAGCCGGGGATCTCACCGAAGGAGGCATGGTGGTCGAAGATGGTGGTAACGCCCTGCTTGATGCAGTCGATATACAGGGCATCGGCGGAGGCCTTGGTACCATCCAGCATCAGCTTGCGGTCGATGGCCCACCACTGGCCGTCCAGAACCTCGTAGAAGTTGGTGGGGTTGTGACCCTTGATGGAAAGTCCACGGGCCAGAGCGGAGTAGATGTGGGTATGGGCATTGATGAAGGCAGGCATGATCACGCCGCCCTTGGCATCAATGAACTCCGCCTGGGGGTACTTTGCCTTCAGATCGGCGGTGGTGCCCACTTCCTTGATCTTGGTGCCCTCAATGACGACACCGCCATCAGGCAGGTAGGGGATGGTAGCGCTTCTGGTGATCAGTTTACCGTTGGCAAGAATGTACATGTGGTTGACCTCCTTTATGTAATTACAAAAAACGTGGGGATGTGAACCTACATGCATAGTTCAACATCTCCACTCAAGTAGCCCTGAGTGATAGTCGGAAGCCCGTGCGCGAAGCACTTCGTTACAGCTATCAATCTTCAATTACAATCTTATTATATCGAACTTCCTTCAAAATTGCAACGCTTTTCCCTCCGCTGATTTTGACAAATCTTTCTAACAATTTTTGAGCAATATGCATAGAAATTTAGATTTTCTCTTTACAAGACCATGGCAAAATAGTAAAATGGAACAGGCAGATTCCATAGTAAACGGGAATTTAGCGTTGGAGTGGTGAATGGTGAATAGTGAATGGTGAATGATGAAGGTATGCGCTTTGCGCATTGATTTTAAATAAATCGGCGGAGCCGATACCTCAACTATTCACTATTCACCATTCGTCATTCACCAAATATAAATTTCCGTTTATCTCATACACTGTGGGAGGGAACATTATGTCCGATGTTTCGATTGTTCGCTGTGAGGAATATGAGCTTGAGGGCTGTACCCGGGCGCTTTTGGCGGCGATGGAGCCCTTTGGGGGGCTTGACTGGGTCAAGGAGGGCATGCGCATTGTCATCAAGGCCAATCTGGTAGAGGCCATGAAGCCGGAGAAGGCGGGCACCACCCATCCGGTGCTGCTGACCGCTCTGACCAAGCTGCTGAAGGAAAAGGGCGCTCATGTGGTCATCGGTGACAGCCCCGGTCAGCTTTTTAATGCCACCGTTCTGAATCATGTGTACGCCGTCTGCGGTCTGGGAGAGGCGGAGGCTGCCGGTGCGGAGCTGAACCGCAATTTTGAGCAGAAGAGCGTGTTCTTCCCCGAGGCCAAGGTGGCAAAGAGCTTTACCGTCACGGACTATCTGGAAAATGCCGATGCCATTATCAGCTTCTGCAAGCTGAAGAGCCACGGCATGATGACCATGACCGCTGCCACCAAGAACCTTTTCGGCGCTGTCCCCGGCACCATGAAGCCGGAGTATCACTTCCGCTTCCACAATCCCATGGATTTTGCGGATATGATCCTTGACCTCAACGAGTATTTTAAGCCCCGGCTGTATCTGGTGGATGCCATTATGGGCATGGAGGGCAATGGCCCCACCGCCGGAACGCCCCGAAAGATCGGCGCTGTTTTAGCTGCAGAGAATTGCCACAAGCTGGACTTAGTCTGCGCCAAGCTCATCGGTGCAGAGCCCATGGCTGTGCCTACCTTGAAGGCCGCCTTTGACCGTGGTCTCTGCCCCCAAAGTGCGGAAGAGGTGGAGGTACAGGGAGAGCTCTGCCCGGTGGAGGGCTTTGTGCTTCCGCCGCAGAACAAGAGTCTGCAATTTGAGAACTTCCTGCCGGGGAAATTGGGTGTGGTCTTTGGCAAAATCGCCAAAAAAGCCCTCCAGGCCAGCCCCAAGCTGAAGGAGCCCGATGCCTGCATCGGCTGCCTGCGCTGCGCCCGTCTCTGCCCCGCCAAGGCCATTACCATGGTAAAAAAGAAGCCGAAGATCGACAAAAAGAAGTGCATCCGCTGCTTCTGCTGCCAGGAGTTCTGCCCCAAGGGTGCCCTGAAGGTACACCGCCCCCTGATCGCCCGAATTCTGAACCGATGAAATGAAAACGCCTGACTTCACACGAAGTCAGGCGTTTTTCATATGCTGCACCAGTTCCTTGAAGGTGACGAACTCGTAGCCCGCACGGCTGAGGATCTGGATGATCCACTCTACCTTCTTATGGTAGCTGCGGATGCCGTGGTTCAGGTAGTACTGGTCATAGAGCTTCAGCTTGGGCAGGTAGGGAATGGGCTGCTTGCTCAGCTCAAAGGGGTGCAGATAAAAGACATAGTAGTCATTTTTCAGAATATAGTCCTTGATGATGGCCTTAATAATGCCCCAGTTAAAGAGGCGCACATAGCCGCCGCCGGAGATGGGATAGTCATGGCCGAACAGGCGATCCTGGGTCAGGCCGAATTCGAAGAAATCCTTGCAGCGGAGGATGCCCTTGCGCAGCTGCTCAAAGCCGTGGAAGCCCACAGGCATGGTGTGACGGGCAAAGGAGAAGCCTAAGTGGCTGGAATCGTAGTCAAAGCCCAGCTCCCGGAGGATCTGCAGCTTGGAATCGTCAATGCCGAAGCAGGGGGCACGGTAGCCGCTGATCTCTGTGCCGAAGGTCTCGGACAGCAGATCCTTAGCCATTTTGGTCTGGCTGCGGAACTCCTCGTCCGTCAGCTGGCACAGGGGACGGTGGTCGTAGCTGTGCAGCGCCAGTTCGTGACCCTTGCGCAGGTGATTGAGAATACGATCCTTGGCCTGTAGGGCGGTGCGGCAGACGGAGAACATGGTGGCCTTGATGCCGTGGCGATCCAGGATCTCCATATAGGCATCCAGACCGTCCAGCATATCCTGCTCAAACTCCATGCCCGCACGGCTCAGGCACTCTGTGTCCGCAAAGGCCTCTACATCCATAGTAAAGACAGCGTACTTTTTATTCATTGACAAACTCCACGATGGCGTTATCATAGGTCTCTACATTATTTAAGCGCAGATGGGAGTGGCTGCCGTGCTCAAACCACACCAGCTTCTTTTCCTTGGAGGCGCAGGCATCGAAGAGCTTCTGACTCTTGACGGGAATGGAGAACACATCCTCCTTGCCAAAGAGGAAAAGCGCCTTCTGATGCATCTTCTTCACAGCACGGATGGGCTTTCTGCGGTAGACATTGCTGCCGGTGTGGCGGTAGATCTGGAGCATGATCAGATCCAGCACCGGGAAGAGGGGGCGCTTATCGGCGATCATATGGCGCTTAAAGGTCTCACGGAAGCTGACATAGCAGCCCTCGGTGACCAGACCCTTCACCGCCTTGGGGCAGTCAGCCTGCTCTAAGAGGCACATAGCCGTGGCGGTGCCTACGCAGATGCCGTGGAGCCAGATCTCACGGTTATGAAGCTTGTCCGTCAGCAGCTTGATCCAGCAGCGCAGGTCCTCAGACTCCCTGACACCGATGGTGGGGTGCGTGCCCTCAGAGAGGCCGTGGCAACGGGCATCGATAACCAGCACGTTCATGCCGGCCTTGCGGTAGGGCTCAGCGAAGTAATAGGAATACTTCAGGCACTCACAGCGGCCGGGCAGGATCACGGCGCAGCGGTCGCTGCCGAAGTCAAAATACTGACCGTAGAGCTTCAGGCCATCGTTCTCGATCCACTGCTCACGGATATGGTCTTTGTACTGCTCTGCCCAGGCCAGACCCTGCTCCCACATGGCGCTCTGCTCCGGGTGCCAGGTAGCGGAGCAAACATGGCCCCATTTTTCCGGAGAGGTGCGCACCAGGGTATCCCGGTAGACACGCATGGAGATGGGAAGGGTGTAGATCAGCATAAAAGCCAGGCCGCTCAGCAATAAAAAAGCGACAATACAAATAATAATTGTCGTCATTGTCACAACTCCTCAAAAAAACTACGGCGATTATAGCACAGAAATCCACAAAAAGCAATTTATCCATTGAAAAAAGTCGAAAAATAAGCTATAATGTACGGCGAATCTATTTAGGAGGAGATCCCCATGGACAAGTTTGTTATTATCCCCGACAGCGCTTCGGACTTTACTGCTCCGCTTCGTGAGCGCTTCAATGTGCCCGATGTGCTTCTGGGCGTTGTATATTTTCCCGACGGCCATTTCGAGCCCGCCGACCTGGACTTTGAGCGCATGAGCGCCGAGGAGTATTACAACTCCATGAAGGGCCGCAAGGTGCTCTACAAGACCTCCAATGCTCCCGTCAGCGAGATCGAGTCCAAGTTTGAGAAGCATCTTGCCGCAGGCAAGGATGTGCTGAGCATCTCCCTGTCCTCCGGTCTCTCCGGCTCTTATCAGGCTACCTTGCTGGTAGCGGAGGAGCTGCGGAAGAAGTACCCCGAGCGCAAGATCATCTGCGTGGACTCTCTGCGCTACTCCACCGCCCTTTCCAAGCTGGTGGTCATGGCCTGCCAGAAGCGGGACGAGGGCGCTACCATCGAAGAGACCGCCGCCTTTATCGAAGAGAAGAAGCACTGCATCCACCAGATCGGCCCCATGGATGACCTGTTCTTCCTGGTGAAGACCGGCCGCATCAGCAATTTCAAGGCCTTCTTCGGCACCCTGGCCGGTGTGAACCCCATGGCGGACTTCAACCGTGAGGGCATGAGCCAGGTGCTGGTGAAGTTCAAGGGCAAGAAGGCTGCTTTCGATGCCTGCATCAAGTACATCCAGGCCACCATCGTAGAGCCCGAGAAGCAGCTGATCTTCGTTGCGCACTCCAACCGTAAAGCCCAGGCTGAGATCCTGGCCGAGCGGATCCGCCAGGAAATCAAGCCTGCGGAAATCATCATTAACGACGTGGGCATCTCCTGCGGCGCTACCATCGGCCCCGGCCTCTGCGCCGCCTTCTATGAGGGCAGACCGGTCTCTGAGGGGCTGAAAGAAGAGCAGGCCATTATGGACACCATCGCCGCCGAGCTGAAAGGCCAATAATCAAACTTTAGAACAGGAGACTTAGAACATGAAGAAGTTCGTTATTTTCTCTGACTCCACCTGCGATCTGAATGCCGAGCTGCGCAAGACCTACGACATCGAATATGTGCAGATGAACTATGTGGTGGACGACCAGGAGTACCCCGCCGATCTGGACTGGGGCATCCACTCCGTGAAGGAATTCTATGACCTGATGCGTAACGGCAAGCGTGTACGCACCACCCAGGTTCCCCGTGAGGCTTTCGAGACCGCCTTTACCAAGACCTTAGAGGCAGGCATGGATGCCGTGTACATCTCCTGCTCCTCTGCCCTCTCCGGCTCCATCGGCCTTGCCAGGCTGGTCGCCCAGGAGCTGAGCGAGCAGTATCCCAACAACAAGATCTACTGCGTAGACTCCCTGTGCAGCTCCCTGGGTCAGGGCTCTATGGTGCTCACCGCTGCCAAGCTCCGTGCCGAGGGCAAGAGCGCCGCTGAGGTGGCCGCCTATGTGGAAGCTGACCGTCTGAAGGTCAACCAGGCAGGCACTGTGGACTCTATGGAGTATCTGCGTCGTGCAGGCCGCATCAAGGCCTCCAAGGCCTTCTTCGGCAATCTCTTCGGCATTAAGCCCATTATCATCTCCGATGTCATCGGCCAGAATTTCGCCGTGAAGAAGACCAAGGGCGCTGCCAATGCCCGTAAGGAGATCGCCAACATGATGGCTGAGAACGTCATCGATCCCGAAAATCAGTGCCTCTACATCACCCATGCCGACGTGCCTGAGGTGGCAGAGCAGCTGAAGGCGGAGATCCTGCTGCAGGTTCCCTTCAAGGAGACCTATATCAGCGCCATCGGCCCCATTGTGGGTGCCTCTGTAGGCCCCGGTACCATCATTGCCTTCTGCCATGGCAAGGAAGTTACCATTGAGGGCAAAGAATAATTCTTACATAAAGGGAGTATTTGTCCCATGAGCGCATTCTTAACCGGCCGTGAGCTCAGCACCATGCTGCTCAACGGCTACCGCAACCTGCTGAGAAATTCCGACCTGATCAACGATCTGAACGTTTTCCCCGTCCCCGATGGCGACACGGGCACCAACATGACCCGTACCCTCTCCGGCGGTGTGGGCAATGCCAAGGACGATGCTGCTGCAGGCAGCTATATGAAGGCCTTTGCCCGGGGTACCCTGCTCTCCGCCAGAGGCAACTCCGGCGTGATCCTGTCCCAGTTTATCCACGGTCTGGCCGAGGGTATGGCGGACAAGGAGGAGATCTCCCTTGCGGACTTCGCCTATGCCATGAGCCTGGGCCAGCGGGATGCCTACCATGCCGTCATGAAGCCCACAGAGGGCACCATTCTGACCCTGATCCGTCAGGGCGCTGCCTTCCTGCAGGAAAACAGCTTTGAAAGCTTTGAAAACTGCCTGAAGGCCCTGATCGCCCACCTGCGGGACGTGCTGCAGCATACCCCGGAGCTGCTTCCCGTGCTGAAGGAAGCAGGCGTGGTGGACAGCGGCGGCGCAGGTTTGGTCTGCATCTTTGAGGGCATGGAGGCTGCACTGCGTGGTGAAGTCATCGAGTCCGACGGCGCTGCCGACAGTAGCCTGAAGGAAACCGCCCCTGTAACCATGGGCTCCTTCGGCCCTGACAGCGTGCTGGAGTACGGCTACTGCACGGAGTTCATCCTGCAGCTGATGCACGCCAAGTGCGACATCGCCAAGTTCTCTCTGCAGCCCATGATCGACTACTACGAGTCCATCGGTGACTCTCTGGTGGCAGTGATGGATTGCGATATCGTCAAGATCCATGTCCACACCTTTACCCCCGACAAGGTCATTGCCTATGCCCGCCAGTTCGGCGAGTTCCTCACCTTTAAGATGGAGAATATGTCCGTCCAGCACAGCGAGGTGGTGGAGCAGAAGCAGGGCCCCAAGGACAAGTATGCCGTGGTGGCCGTAACCTGCGGCGAAGGCATTGACAGCTATTTTAAAGAGATCGGCGTAAAGGTCACGGTCTCCGGCGGCCAGACCCAGAACCCCTCCGCAGAGGATTTTCTGGCAGCCTTCCGAAAGGCCAACAGCCAGCATATTATCGTGCTGCCCAACAACTCCAACATCATTCTCACCGCCCGTCAGGCGGCGGATTTATACACCGATGCCCAGGTTCATGTGATCGACACCAAGTCCATGGCCGAGGGCTACAGCGCCCTGTCCATGATGGATCTCTATGCCGACACCGTAGAGGAGCTGCTGGAGTCCATGACCATGCCCTTAGAGGGCGTGACCACCGGCCAGGTGACCACTGCCACCCGAGACACCTGCATGAACGGCATCACGGTGAAGCAGGGCGACCACATTGGCCTTGCCGACCACAAGATCCTCTCAGCCGCTGCCAATGCGGTGGATGCCGCCATGGAGATGCTGCAGGCCCTGGAGGAAATGGAGGACAAGCAGGTCCTCACCGTATTCTACGGCGAGGATCTGACGGACGAGGAGCTGGAAGAGCTGCAGAACCGTGTGGAGGAGGCCTATCCCCTGCTGGAGACGGGCTATCTCTACGGCGGTCAGCCGGTTTACAGCCTGATCATGGCCATTGAATAAAGATATGAAGAAGATTATTATCGATAGTTTCGGCGCAGATGCCGGGCAGGAGGTCATCCTCCGTGGTGCTGCCGCCGCTTTGAAGCAGGATCCGCAGCTTCATCTGGTTCTGGTGGGCAAGCAGGAGGAGATCCTGCCTGTTATGGAGGCAGAAGGGATCTCTGCAGATCGCTACACCCTGAAGCACGCCGAGGATGTGATCGGCGTAGAGGAGCAGCCTGCCTGCGTATTCCGCGGCAGAGAGAACTCCTCTCTGGTCATGGCCCTGCAGCTATTGAAGGAAGATCCCGATGCTCTGGCTCTTCTGAGCCCCGGCAGCACCGGCGCTCTGCTGGTGGGCAGCATTGTTCACCTGGGTCTGCTGCCCGGCTTGAAGCAGCCTGCCCTCTGCTCTGCCCTCCCCTGCTCTGGACGGGAGTTCCTGTGTCTGGTGGATTGCGGTGCCAATGTGGAGGCCAAGCCCAGGGATCTGGTGCGCTTTGCCCGGATGGGAGACGCCTTTATGAAGTGCCTCTGCGGTATGGAAAACCCCAGAGTGGGCCTGATGAACGTGGGCACGGAGCCCGGCAAGGGCGATGAGAAGACCAAGGAGGTCTACCAGCTCCTTAAGGAGCAGCCCCTGAACTTCATCGGCAATATTGAGGGCAGCGACATGGTCTCCGACGTTGCCGACGTCATCGTAGCAGACGGCTTTGTGGGCAATGTGCTGCTGAAGAACACCGAGGCCGTGGGCAAGGCTGCCTTGGCCCTGGTGGAGGAGCAGATGAAGAAAGCCCCCAGCGAGGCCCTCAGCGCCCTGCATAAGGAGCTGCTGTACCGCTATGACTTCAATAACCGCGGCGGCGCTACCTTCTTGGGCACGAAAAAAACCGTGATCAAAATGCACGGCTGTGCCACCGCCCAAACTGTGGTGGCCTGCATTGACCAGGCTCTGCGGCTGACGGATGCCGATTTCATCGGTAAGCTGGCACAGGCACTGGAAAACTAAAAAATACAGGGGCTGTTTTCACAGCCCCTGTCGTATATTATTCTTTTTTGAACTCCCGATAGGCAGAGATATACACGCCCTTGCGCAGCCAGTATTCAAAGGGAACGCAGAGCAGCATAACAAAGTTAAAGCTCAGCCACAGCCCCATGCCAAAATTGTTCAGCCAGGGGAACATAAAGGAGTTTAAGTAACACAGGATCGTATAGACCACATAGCGGACGATGGTATGGATGGTCTGGCGCATGGTATCCCGGTAGAGGATATTGCGGAAGATCACCGCCCGATCCAAAATCAGATGCAGTCCCAAAGAGAAAACGCCTGCGGTGGGGACGGTGTAGTTCAGGTACTCAAAGCGGAATACCAGGGAGGCTACCAGCATCAGCACCTCTGCCAGAAGCAGGGCTGCAAAGCTGCCTGCGGCGCTGGCAAAGAGGCGGCGGTAGATCCGCAGGGTGTCCTTCAGAGGGTCAAAATGGGAGGACTTGTTGCCGTCGATATAGATGGCATCGATGGGCAGGGTGGTAATGCCCACATGCTGCTTATCCGCATAGTAGAGGGTATTCATCTCGTAGTCGTACTTCTCCCCTGCCACCTGCAGCAGCCAGGCGATATGCTCCGCCTGAAAGCCACGGAGCCCGGACTGGTTATCCCGGAGGAAATGCCCCGACAGGAGGGTATAGATAAAGCGGGAGAGATCGTTGCCGATCTTGGAGCGCAGGGGGATCTTGCGATGCAGACGGCGCATGGTCAGCACAAAGCCGGCCCCCTCCCGAAGCTCACGGCGCACCCGGAGGATATCCTCCACCCGGTGCTGCCCATCGGCATCAGCGGTGATGAAAAACTCCATTTCCGGGAAGAAATTGGTTAATTCCGCCATGCCCTTCTTCAGGGCAGAGCCCTTGCCGCCGTTTTTCTCAGCAGTGAGGACATGGGCATAGGGCTTTACCCGCTCAAAGATGGGCCGGTAAGCCTCGCCGCTGCCGTCATCCACCACCAGGATGCCGAAGCCCTCCGCATGGAGCCTCTCCACCAGCTCACAAAGGCAGTCATCCGGGCAATAGGCCGGGATCAATACGATTTCTTTCATAAATTCTCTCTCTTTTTTTCTTATTTGATCTCTTTCTCTATAAAGGCGGCGATCTCCGCCATCAGCTCGTCATTGGCGCTGCCATCGGCATCGTAGAGGATATCCACGTGCCCCTGTGCCCCCGGCTCCTCCCAGGAGAGGAACTGCACGCTTTCTGAGCGGATCTCCTCCCGGTGCGCCATAACGGAGTACGCATCATGGGACACCGTCTCATCTGCCACACCGTGGATAATGAGGGTAGGGATCTCCGTCCGGCTCAGCACCTCTGCAGCCTCTAAATTGGCGGTATCATAGTCGAAAAGCAGGCTCTGGTACAGCCAGAGGAAGGGGTAATTGAGGTAAGCCAGAGGCCCTACCGCATCGGCAGCAGGCTCTATGACCGCATCCATGGCGCTGTTGACACCGGCTACGCTGACGATGGCGCTGATGTCATAGTCCGATGCCGCCATGGCGCAGACCGCATAGCCGCCCCGGCTGTGGCCGAAGAGCACCAGCTCCTCATAGCCATAGCGGCCGCAGGCGTCCAGATAGTCCAGGGCGGCGCTGAGATCATAGATCTCCTGGGGGAAGCCCACATAGCTCTCGCCGCCGCTTTCGTAGCTGCCGGTGGGATCAAAACTGAAAACGCCCCAGCCACGCTCCTGAAAATAGCGGATCTGCTGGGCATAGCTGTCTGCCCCGGCATGGAAGCCCGGTGCAAGCAGAACCAGGACTTTTTTCTCCCGGCTTGGGTAATAATAGCCTTGAAGCTCATATGCCCCGGCTGCAAAGCGCAATTCCTCCCGCTCCAGGCAGGAGCAAGAGGCCACAGGCGGATCATAGCGGCGGAAGATGCCGTCATAGACCAGCTTGGTGGCGGCCAGGGACAGGAGAACAAAGGCAGTAAAGGTGATCAGAATAACACGCAAAACCCTCTTCTTTTTCCGATTCGCTTTCGCTGCCATAATGATCACCGCATTTTCTGATTTTTAAACCAAAGGAAGGACCCGACATGGAACTGAATGTATTTTCCGAAGCCCAGTACCCGGAGCGCATGGAGGCCCTGGAGCAGGAGCTGAAAGCCGTCTGCCAAAAGGGAACGCTCATCGCCTTTGACGGCCTGGAGCTCTACTATGAGCACTTCCCTAAGGAGGGCGCAGAGGCCTGCCTGGTGCTGGTGCATGGCTTTACGGAGTTTTCTGAGAAATATCATGAGCTCTGCGGTTATTTCCGCCGGGCCGGTTACCATGTATTCCTCTATGACCAGAGAGGCCACGGCCTGTCCGGCAGGCAGGTAGCGCCCCTGAGCCTGAGCCATGTGGATAGCTACGAGGACTACCGGAAGGATCTGGAGCAGTATATGCAGGAGGTGGTCTACCCCCAGGCAAAGGGCCGCCCCGTATATCTATTCGGCCACTCCATGGGCTGCGCCGTAGCGACTCTGTACCTGCAGAAGCACCCAAAGGAGATCCAAAAAGCGGTCTTATCCTCTCCCATGGTGGTTCCGGTGGCACCGCTGCCCATTTGGTTCCTCTCCTGGTACACCAAGCGTGAGGGCAAGAAGCTGGGCTTCACCGCCCGATTCCCCCACACCAAGGACTTTGACCCCAACCCCGTCTTTGAAAAAAGCTCCGATGCCAGCCGCAGCCGCTTTGCGCATCATATCAAGCTGCGCCGGGAAGAGCCACGGTATCAGAATGCCGCCTCTACCCACGGCTGGATGCATAATACTCTGAATATTCACAAAAAGCTTCTGGATCAAAAGGCCCTCTCCCCCATCCGGACAGAGATCCTCATGACCCAGGCAGGGCAGGACAAGGTAGTCTACCTGAAGCCCCAGGACAAGCTGAAAAAGCGCCTGCCCAACTGCAAAAAAGTCGTCTTCCCCCAGGCAAAGCACACCATCTTCTACGGAGACGAAGAGACACTGCGGAATTACCTGCGCTGCGTGCTGGAGTTTTTGGAGGGCTGAGCCGTTCTTGCGGCCTCGGCCTTGGCCTCATCCAGCACCACTCGCCACAGCGCCAGCAGCACCGGCCCTACATGCCCCCGGATGTGAGCCTCCAGCTCTACTTCGTTCTCCCCCTGTTCGTAATCGCAGCGGAGATCCACAGAGAGCTTTTTACGGTGAATGGGCATGATATTGTCCAGCACCCCAAGAGCAGGATAGACAAAGGCGCAGAGCTGGCCATAGGCCATGGCGGTATCGTCCGGCTCCTCTCCGCCGCAGACCGCCCGGAGCTTCAGCTTCCGCAGGCGGCACTTGGGCAGCAGGTAGACGATCTCCCGTAGCAGGGACAGCAGTACACGCAGGATCTGCCCGGCGGTAGTGCCTACACCCAGGCTGGAAACACTCTTTTTCAGAGATTTGACCGAGTCAAAACGGGATAGGCCGGATAGATCCTTCACCAAACGTAAAATCGGGTTATTGGGGTTGGGAACCTCCCCAAAAACCATCCAAAGCAGCCTGTATCGATAGTACAGGCTGTTTTCTTTATCGTAATACACATAGACATAGACAGGAAGCAGGCAGATCACCGTGATCAGCAGCGCCAAAAAGCCCAAGATACCTAAGATGATCCAAAGTGCGATCACAGCGCAGCCCCCTTTCCCATACAAAATTCCATCCTATAGTATAGCACAGTTTGCGAAAAAGTACAAGGGAAATACTATCCACCCAAGCCTGCATCGTAAAGGGTGTTTTTGGGTATGCCGGTCTCTTTGGAGACCTGCTTGGCGGCATCCTTACGGCTAAGACCCTGGGCCATCAGGGTCTGCATCCGCTCCAGGGCGGTGGGAAGATCGGCCTGCTTTTCCTCTGCCGCACCCCCGGCCAGCACCAGCACATACTCTCCCCGAGGCGCATTCTCTTTGTAATAGGCCACCGCTTCCTTCAAATTCAGCCGCAGCACCTCCTCGTGGAGCTTGGTCAGCTCCCGGCAGAGGCTGATGGAGCGCTCCGGGCCAAAGGTCTCCAGAAGATCCTCCAGGGTATCGGTGAGCTTATGGGGGGCTTCGTAGAAGATCATGGTACGGGTCTCGGCCGTCAGGCTCTCCAGGTGGGCACGGCGCTGCTTCTTATTGGTGCTGAGGAAGCCCTCGAAGCAGAAGCGGCCTGTGGGGAGGGCCGACATACTCAGGGCCGTGATAGCGGCGCAGGGGCCGGGTATAGAGGTGACGGGGATGCCGTTCTCGGCGCAGAGCCGCACCAGATCCTCCCCGGGATCGGAGATGGCAGGCGTGCCCGCATCGGAGACCTGGGCGCAGTTCTCCCCAGCCAGAATGCGCTCTACGATCTTTCTGCCGCTGAACTCCTTATTATGCTCATAGTAGCTCACCAGGGGCTTCTTCAGTTCCAGGTGGTTCAAGAGCCGCAGCGTTACACGGGTATCCTCGGCCGCAATAAAATCCGCCTGCTCCAGGGCCTGGCGGCAGCGGGGCGAAATATCCGACAAATTCCCGATAGGAGTGGGAACCAGGGTCAATGTACCGCTCATAGTGATCCTCCGATCCGATAGGCGGCCTTGTAAGCCTCTGTGGGAAGGCCGTCTTCGTCAAATTCAATGAGATCCGGCTCGTAACGCAGGCCGGGCTTGCCCCCTCGCACCGCCTCCACAAAGAAGAGGCAGCAGGGAGCAGAGGGCTTATGCCGCACCCACTGCAGGCGCTTGGGCTCCAAGCCCGCACGGCGCAGCTCACACAGCACATCGCACAGACGGGCAGGCACATGCACCAGAGAGAAGCGCCCACCGGTGGGCAGCAGCCAGGCTGCCGCCTCGCAGAGCTGCCGCAGGTTCAGGGTCTCCTCGCTGCGGGCGGCGGCGTGCTTTTGGCTGGTCTTTCCGCTGCCCACGGGAAAATAGGGCGGATTGGATACCACGGCATCAAAGCTCCCCGTGGGGAAAAGCCCACGGATGCTCCGCACATCCCCATGGCAGGAGAACAAGCGCTCCTGCAGCCCATTTCTTTGGATATTCTCCAGGGCACGGAGATGAGATGCCGCATCCAATTCGATCCCCTGCACGGTCAGCGCCTCGCCTCCGGCGCAGAGCAGAAAGCCCAGCGTGCCGCAGCCGCTGCCCAGGTCTGCCATTTTTCTGCCGGGGCGCACAAAGGAGGCCAGCAGTACGGAATCCGTGGAGAGGGGGAAGCTCTCCTCCTCCAGATGCAGAAGATACTTCTGCCCCAGCGTTTCTTCCATAGGGCACCTCCTCCGGTTTTTCTTTATTGTATCATATTTTGGACAAAATGCAATTGTTTCCGGCAAGGGAAAGGATGGAACAAGTGTCATTGGAGAAAATATTTTGCTTTTCTTGTTTTTACCGATTGCTTTTTTTGAAAAACATGATAGAATAAACCTGCAAACCAAAAACACTACATATAGGAGGTAAAGATCATGGCATATAAGATCACCGACGCTTGTGTAGCTTGCGGCTCCTGCGCCGACGCTTGCCCCATGGAAGCTATTGCTGAGGGCGATGGCAAGTACGAGATCAACGCTGACATCTGTGTTGGCTGCGGCTCCTGCGCCGACACCTGCCCCATGGAAGCTATCGTTGAGGAATAATTTTCCGAATAAAAAAGCCGTTCCCGAAAGGGAGCGGCTTTTTTATTTTGTTATTCTTTGGCTAAGGCCCGGTAGAGGAAGGTTACGATCTGGCCTCTGGTGCAGCTGTCCTCGGGGGAGAACTTGCCGCCGCCGGTGCCGTTGGTAATGCCGTTCTCTACAGCCCAGAGGATGGGCTGGTAGTAGTAGACGGTTTCGGGCACATCGGCAAAGGGATTCTCGCTGCCCTTGGGAGCGGGCTTGCCGCAGGCTCTCCACAGGAAGGTAGCAACCTGACCACGGGTGCAGGTAGCCTCCGGGGAGAAGGTGGTGGCAGAAGTGCCGGTGGTGATCCCCTGCTCCACGGCCCAGAGGATGGCCTTATAATAGTAGACCGTCTCGGGGACATCGGTAAAGGGATTCTCTGCAGAGGTGGGCTCGGGAGAACCGAAGGCACGCCACAGGAAGGTGACGATCTGCCCACGGGTACAGGGCTTCTCCGGAGAGAACTCCGTGGGAGAGGTGCCGTTGGTCACACCCTGCTGCACCGCCCAGAGGACGGGAGTAGCGTAGTAGTCCACCTCACGCACATCCTCAAAGGGGATCTCCACGAACTCCGCCTCACCGCAGTGGATACACAGGCCGTTCTCATAGCGATGGCCCAGAGGTGCAATGCTTTGGCCGGATTCCAGCAGCTCGCCGCAGTCCCTGCAGTAAGTATCGCCGGTGTAGCCGGGCTCGGTGCAGGTGGCTTCCGAAGCGCCTTGCAGATCGGTCTCGGAATGGCCGGTGGCTTCGATGGCCTCGCCCTGCTCCAGGCAGATGCCGCAGGTGCGGCACTGCAGGTCGCCGGTATAGCCCGGCTCCGTACAGGTGGGAGCATAGGCTCCGACCCGCTCCTGCTCCGGATGGTTCAGGGGCTCCAGGGTCTCACCGGCTATGACATAGGCATCGCAGAGATAGCACCAGGTATCCCCGGAATAGCCGGGCTCGGTGCAGGTAGGCTCGATTTTGCCGTCTACACGGGTGTCGTGGTGGTTCAGAGGGGGAATGACCTGGCCGCGCTCTACGATATCGCCGCAGACCAGGCACTTCACGTCGCCGGTATAGCCCGGCTCTGTGCAGGTGGCCGCTCTCTCATCATAAAGGCGCATTTCGTCGTGGAAGCACTGCGGCCGCTCGGTCAGGTAGGTATCGCAGATGGTGCAGCGGGGATACAGCGCACCCTCGATCTCATACCATAAGATCCCCTCACTTACGCCATAGTGGAAGGTGACGATGGTCAGGAGAGGATTGCCACTGCCTATCTGGACCTTTTTCCAGGTGTTCTGGCTGCCGCTGAAGAGGACATGGCAGAAGCGCTCGCATTGATCAAAGGCACGCTCGCCAATGGAGGTCACCGTAGAGGGGATGGAGGCATAGACCAGAGAGCTGCACTCCTGATAGGCCGCTGCGCCAATGGAGGTTACGCCGTAGGGCACTCGGGCAGAAACCAGGCTGCTGCAGCTGTCAAACATTCCGTCGGAAATAGCCGTAAGACCCTGCATACCCCACGCATAGGTCAGAGAAGTACAATAGTGGAAGGCAAAATCTCCAACCGAGGTTACCGTATTGGGGATATAGATCTCCTGCAGAGAACTGCAGCCTTGGAAGGTGCTGGTACCAATGGACTCCAGGCCATAGGGAAGAGAGATGGTCTCTATGGACGCACAGTTCAGGAAGGCATAGCTTCCGATGGAGGTGACGCCCTCGGGGATAACCACATCCACAAGCAGTTCCCCGTTGAGGTACAGGTCGCCGCCGTAGCACAGAGGCGTTGCGGACATGGTGCCGAAGTGGATGGAGCACCAGGCGGCCAGATCGGTGATATGAACCTCCTCCACCGCATCACAGCCGGTGAAAACCTCATGGTCACTGTACTCCAGGGTGGTGGGCATGGTGACCTTCTTCAGGGCGCTGCAATTTGCGAAGGCATCATTTCTCAGATAGGTTGAGCCGCCGATCACCAGTTCTTCCAGAGCGCTGCATTCCGCAAAGGCATAGAACTCGATCCAGCCCTCTACCTTGCCCGTATCCACATAGCGCAGAGAATCGCAGCTGTAGAAGGTATACTCGCAGATCCGCTCCAGCGCACCGGGGAAAACCACGGCGGTCAGGGCATCGCAGTCATAGAAGGCATAGGTTCCCAGGTTCTTCAGCCCCGTGCCAAAGGTGACATTCTCCAGCTTGTCGCAATCCTGGAAGCAGTACTCCCCGATGGTGGTCAGGCTGTCGGGCAGGGTCACAGTCTGCAGGGAATCGCAGTGGTAGAAGGCATATTGGCCGATTTCTTTCAGATTTTCGCTACCTGCAACGCTGAGCAGGCTGTCGCAATCGTAGAAGGCGTATTTCTCGATTTCTTTCAGATTTTCGCCGCCCTCGAAGCCGAGCAGGCTGTCGCAATCGTAGAAGGCGGAGGCGCTGATGCTCTCCAGGAATTTACCGCCGGTGACGGAGACCAGGACATCGCAGTCCCGGAAGGCAGCCGACTGGATACTCTTCACAGAGTCGGGCAGACAGATGGTGGTCAGAGCGACGCAATCCTGGAAGGCAGAGCCACGGATGCTCTCCACCTGATTGCCCAGCACTACCTCCTTCAGGTTGGTGCAGCCCCGGAAGGCGCCGGAGTCGATGGTAGTTACGTTGTTGCCGATGGTAACCTTCTCCAGCCCCTCGTCATAGGCAAAGGCCTGGAAATCGATGTAGGTGACCGGGAAACCCTCGATGGTATCGGGAATGACTACCTCGGCCACAGAGCCATCGAAGCCGGTGATGGTGACAGTACAAGCGGTAGGATGGATCACATACTCCAGATACTCCGGAACACCGCAGACAAGGCAGACGCCCTCCTCAAACCAGTGGACAGTACCACCCTCCGAGAAATAGTGGAGGGGTTTTCCACAGATCGCGCACCAGGTATAGCTGCCGGTACAGACACTTCGGAGTTCCACGGGAGAGGTGCTGCAGTAATCATGACGATAGGCATTTTGAAGGGCTGTATTGTCGCTGCCAAAGGTAATTGCTGCCCAAGCCTCCGGCGAACCGTGGTGGCTGATATGGGCGATCGCATCGCAGCCCTTGAAGGCTTTCTTGCCTACCTCTGTAAGCGCACCGCCTATGTGAACGGTATAGAGATTTGCGCAATTCAGGAAGGTTTCGTTACCGATACTTGTAAGATTTGCGCCCAATTCCACACGGAATAGCGCATCGCAGCTATAGAAAGCAGCCTCTCCCAAAGAGGTTAGGCTATCCGGAAGTCGGATGCTGTAAAGAGAATCGCAATAGGCAAAGGCATTCTTACCGATAGACTCCAGATTCTCATGCAGCACCACCCCTGCCAAATTCTCACACTTGTAGAAGGCAGATTCACCAATGGTCGTGACCCCGGAGGGGATGGAAATATAGTTCAGCTCGTCGCATTCCTTGAAGGCATAATCCACTATGGAGCCAACGGTGCGCTTCTCAATGGTTTCAGGTATGACCAGCGGCTCAGGAACAGGAACACCGCTCTTTAGTCCAAGAATTCTTACAGGTTCGTCTTTGTAAATGGTGCCATACATCAGGCATTCCGGAACTCCACACACCGTACAGCTACCCTCGGAAAAACTATGGTCATTTTCGGGAACGCGTTCATAGCCGAAGAAGGTGTCGCACAGCCTGCAGCAGCCGTACTTATACTGACAGGTGTACTCAAATTCCAGTTCGGAGAAGTTCGAATTGCAGTGCCATACAGCTTCCTTAAATGTCACATAGCCGACTTTAGAAACCAAGGTTTGATGTTTTTCTTCACTTCCTCCATAGAAGATATGGTCAATTTCGCTACACCCATTGAATGCCGTAGAAGCAATGCTCGTCACGCTGTTAGGCAGGCAGATCGAAGTCAGCATATCACAACAACGGAAGGCATCGGCATCGATTGTCTTCACGCTGTCGGGGATCCGTAAATGTCTGATATCCGCATAGTAAAATGCAGAGGGGCCGATGATCGTCACATTGCTGCCCAAAGCGAGGGATTCCAGATTGAAGCAGAAATAAAATGCACTATCAGGAATACTTGTCAAACCATCTCCAATGGTGACACGCTTGAGTTTGCTGCATTCAGCAAAGGATTTCTGATCCAGCTTCGTCACGCTGTCCGGAATGGTCAGCTCTGTAAGTCCGGTTTTGTAAAAGGCTTCGGTTCCGATGGAGGTTAAGGTTTCGCTGAGTTCGATTCCGGCCAGGACTTTGCAGTTCCGGAAGCTGCCATTGCCAATAGATGTCACACTCTCGCCGAGATCCACCGTCTTCAAGCTTGTACAGTCAGCAAAAACGTAGCTTTCCAAGTCCGTAACACCCTCGGGAAGCGCTACGCTTTCCAACCTTGTACAGCCGTAAAAGGCGCTTTCTCCCATAGAGGTTAGTGCGCTGCCCAGCGTTAAGGTCTTCATCGAACTGCAATCGGAGAAGGCATTCTCTCCAATGGATGTAACTCCATCCGGGAGCAGTACAGCTTCCAATTTTCCGCACTGCTGGAAGGCACGGTCACCGATCTTGGTAAGACCACTACCGAAGCTGACCTCCGTCAGATTGTCGCAATGATAGAATGCCTCTTCGGGGATCTCGCTGAGCTTGTCAGAGAGCGTCACGGAGGTCAATCCATCACAGTGATCGAAGGCCCTATTTCTGATCTGTTTCACCGTGGCAGGCATACTGTAGCTGCCGGAGTAACCGCTGGGGCAGCAAATCAGCGTGCTTTTTCCCTTGTCATACAGAGTGCCATCGCTGTCCGTAGTGAAATATTCACTTTTGTAAGTCACAGAGATCCTCTTAAAGGCGGAACTGTCAGGGAACACATCTTCTCCAATGGAACTGACTCGGTAAGTAAGTACCACACATTCCAGCTGATCACAGGAAGCAAACGCGCCACTATGGATATTATACAGCGTGTAGGGCACTTCGAAAGTTCCCGTATAGGCATTGGGGCAGATGTACAGTGTCGTCAGATTCGCATTATACAGCGATCCCGTGTAATCTGTTGCGAAGTAAGAGCTTCCACTCTGTACCGTAAATTTCTCCAGCTTTGGGCAGCCGGAAAAAGCACCTACGGAATAGGATTCCAACGTTTTTGGCAAATTTACCGTAGTCAGATTGGGATGGAACGACAGAATTTTGGTGCCGATATGGGTAATGCCGTTATTGATCGTGATGGTCTGGATCTCATCTGTGTAGGTATACCAGGGTTCTATCGAATAGACCAGCTCCAGCGCTCCTGAGCCGGAGATCGTCAGTGTCTTGCTATAAGTATTGTACGACCAGGTGATTTGGTCGCCGTTATCGCCGCTGGTAGCAGGGCTTACAGGACGCTCCTGTACCGCACCATACACCGCCGCCGACAGAAGCAGGCAGAGTATCATGCCCAAAAGGAACCTACGTACGATTCTCCGTTTCATTCTGCATTCCTCCTATTTCGGAAGTTTCTTCTCCTTGTTTTACAATAGCATAGAAAGAAAAAAAAGGCAAGGCTCAACCCTAACTTTTTCTCCCTCCCCGCCCCTGCCGCCGTAACGGTAACTTTAGTTTATGAAAGACTGCGCACAAAGCATTCTCTTGGGAGAGAAGACTTTCCTTTTCTCTGCACCAACGCACTGCGGGCGGTGACGGGCGTTAGCATAACTTCTTCGCCATCATAGCAGACGACCCACTGATCGCTGACATCATACCATTCGAGCTATCCCCTGTCAAACACAAAACACCCCGAAGCTTTGGCTTCGGGGTGCTCTTATGGATCAAATTAAGCAGCTGCGGTGTAGAGCAGGGAGACGAAGAGGGTCAGCAGCACGAAGGCAGCGGCGATCCACTTGGTCATACGGGCCAGCTTGGCATCCAGAGTGGCAGCCTTCTTGCCCATGTAGGTATCGGAGCTGCCGGTGAGGGCGCCGATGCCATTTTCCTTGCCGGACTGCAGCAGAATAACAGCAGTCAGAACCACGCAGGAGATGATCTGCAGAACTAAGAGAACAATGCGTAATACTTCCATGGTAAACCTCCAAATTTGCCGCACTCACGGCAAGCGGCTCGCCGAAATCAAGTTCTGTTGAACATATTTACAAACAGTATTGATGATTTTAGCACATCACGTGCGTAATTTCAAGGGTTTATTTGCAAATTTTTGCAAAATTCTGATTATTTTGTGACCCAGGTGCCGGTAGCGGCGCAGGTCAGGTAGGCATTGATGAAGCCATCGATATTTCCGTCCATAACGGCATTGATATTGGTCATCTCGTAGCCGGTACGGGTGTCCTTGGCCAGGGTATAGGGCATAAAGACATAGGAGCGGATCTGGCTGCCCCACTCGATCTTCTGCTGGACACCCTTGATATCGGAGATCTTCTCCAGATGCTCCCGTTCCTTGATCTCCACCAGCTTGGAGCGCAGCATACGCATACAGCTCTCACGGTTCTGGAACTGGTCACGCTGGGTCTGGCAGGAGACCACGATACCCGTAGGCTTATGGGTCAGACGGACGGCAGAGGAGGTCTTATTGATATGCTGGCCACCTG
Source organism: Oscillospiraceae bacterium (assembly GCA_017399355.1). Classification (GTDB taxonomy): domain Bacteria; phylum Bacillota; class Clostridia; order Oscillospirales; family Oscillospiraceae; genus JAZOXB01. The sequence continues at coordinate 8,637 of JAFQCY010000126.1, read as the reverse complement.
CGCCGGAGGAGCGGTAGACCTGCATCTCGATATCCTCGGGACGGATCTCCACCTCTACATCGTCATCGATCTCGGGAATCACCTCCACAGCGGAGAAGGAGGTGTGGCGGCGGCCTGCGGCATCAAAGGGAGACACACGAACCAGACGGTGGACACCGGCCTCGCTCTTCAAAAAGCCATAGGCATTCTCGCCCTCGATCATAATATCGGCGGACTTCAGGCCGGCCTCATCGCCGTCCAGGTAGTCCAGGATCTTATAGGTGAAGCCATGGGCCTCTGCCCAGCGGGTGTACATCCGGTAGAGCATGGAACACCAGTCCTGGGCCTCGGTACCGCCGGCACCGGCATGGAAGGACAGGAGGGCATTGTTGCGGTCGTACTCGCCGGTGAGGAGGGTCTCCAGACGGGCTTTCTCCATATCGCCTTCCAGCTGCTCAAAGCCCTGGGTCAGCTCCTCGATCATGGAGTCATCCTTCTCCTCCAGGGCCATCTCGCAGATGGTCATGAGGTCGTCCCAGGCGGTACACATTCCCTCATAGCGGTCCCGCTTATTCTCCAGGGTCTTGGTACGTCTGACCGCCTTCTGAGAGCGGGCAGGATCATCCCAGAAGCCGGGGGCCTCTGCCATGGCATGAAGGCGCTCCAGCTCGTCCAGGAGGCCCTGGGGCAGGTAAGCTGCACGCAGCTCCTCCAGCTTGGGATAGATATCATTGAGCTTTACTTTATATTCTTCAAATCTGATCATTACAATTTCTCCGTATTCCGAATTTTTCCTTATACAGTATAGCGGAAAAATGGCCATCTGTAAAGAAAAATTTTATTCATTCTCCTCTTTTCTCTCGGGAAGCTCGATCCCTACGATGTCATCCAGGGGCAGAAAGTCCCCCGTAGACAGGCGGAGCCCCGGCGGCAGCTGCTCAAAGCGCACCACATAGCCCTCAAGCTCGCAGTAGCTGCCTCCCGCTTTGCGCAGATCCGGGACAAAGCAGCAGATGCGCACCGGAGGCGGATCTGCCAGGCGGCTCTTCAGGTAGCGAAGCTTGCGATCCAGGAGGGCTTTTTCATTTTCGTCCAGCTCCACCTTGCTCCGGGTCTGCCGCCCGGCCTCCTCCACCGCCGCCTCATAGCCCGTCAGGGCGGCAAAGGGCGCAAACTGCGCCGCCCGATCCTCCACAGGCATCCGCCCATGACGCAGAGGGATGGGCGCTTTGGTATGGATAATATCATCGTAATTTGGCATAGCGAAAATCCTCCGAGGGCAAATGTGGATGAATGATGAAAAAGTACCGTAAAACAGAAATTTGTCGGTCTGTTTGGAAACTAATAACTAAGAGCTAAGGACTAAAAACTGAGGTGTGCCTTCGGCACGGATTTTGAATATTTAGCCCGCCAAACAGAAATTCGTCGAACTGTTGGATGCACCAAAGACCCCCTTGTTAAAGGGGGTCGGATCGCCTTTTTAGGCGATCCGGGGGGATTCGTGCAGGCAGTACGAATTCGCCGAAAGCCTTACGAAATAACGGTGTTGCGGCGTGCGGAATCCCTCCGAGTCGCCTTTTCAAGGCGACCCACCTCCCTTTAACAAGGGAGGCATTGGGGGCTGTCAACAGGCCGATAAACATCTATTTGACTTTTTTCGATTCCCGTCAGGCCTTGTGGCCGCCTACTTGCCGGTTTCTGTCCTTGGTGGTGGCCCCTTCTTCCAGGTTCATGCCCTTCATCACAGCGTTCTTGCCGAAGCGCTTTTGAATTCTCAGCAGCGCTTTTTGCTTCCGTTTTTCCTTGTCCAGCCGCTGGGCTTCCGCCTCTTGACGGCGCTGCTCCTCTACGGGATCTGTAAAAAGATCCAGCTGCTGATAGACCTGCTTCTTCTCCTGCTCCGGGATCAGATGGCAGGCGGCCAGGGTGACCCGGCGCACCAGAAGCTCCGGATCTGCGATCCGGCGGTAGAGCCGCTGGACGGCCTCCATGATATGCTTCTCCGAAGCGGTGGGCTCCGGGAAGTTCTCGGTGCCATGGCTATGCTTGGGCACCTTGCGGCCGTAGGGATCGGTGACCACAGGGCCGTGATAGCGGCGGCGACGTTCCGGGTCTGTGAGATTTTCAATATCATAGCCGATGGTCAGGACGATCTGATCGGTCAAGAGCGCCTTATCCACCAGATCCAAAATCAGCAGATCCGTCATCTCCTTGACGATCAGCTCTGCCTTCTCGTAGGGATAGGGCTCGTGGAGCACCTGGCCGGAGGAGAGGCTGTTGGTCTCAGGGCGGTATGCCTTGATCTGGGCCATGGTGCAGGGCTCATAGCCCCAGGCATGATCGATCAGCAGCTCCGCATTGACACCGAAGAGCTCATAGAGCAGCTCCTCCGAGTAAAAGCTGCCCGGCTCCCCCAGGGAGCAGCGTGCCACATCCCCCATGGTATACAGGCCGTGGCGCTCCAGCTTCCTGGCATAGCCCCGTCCGATCCGCCAGAAGTCCGTCAGAGGGCAGTGATCCCAGAGGGTTTGCCGGTAGCTCATCTCGTCCAGGCGTGCAATACGCACACCATTGTGATCCGCCGGGATATGCTTGGCCACAATATCCATGGCCACCTTGCACAGATACAAATTGGTGCCGATGCCGGCGGTAGCGGTGATGCCGGTGCGCTCCAAAACCGCCTCAATGAGCATCCGGGCCAGGCCCTCTGGGCTGAGGTTATAGGTACGCAGGTAGCCGGTGGCATCGATAAAAACCTCATCGATGGAGTAGACATGGATATCCTCGGGAGCAATATACTGGGTATAGACCTGATAAATGGCGGCGCTGGTCTCCATATACAGGGCCATTTGGGGCGGCGCAACCAGATACTCCAGCTCCAGAGCCGGGTCAGCCGCCAGCATTTTGGCATCCCAGGTAGCCCCACGGAAGGTCTGCTCCGGTGCGGAGAGCTTCCGCCGGGCATTGACCTGGCGGATCTGCTGCACCACCTCAAAGAGGCGGGGGCGACCGGGCACTCCATGGGCCTTCAGGGCGGGAGAGACCGCCAGGCAGATGGTTTTATCGGTGCGGCTCTGATCCGCCACCACCAGGAAAGTGGTCATGGGATCCAGCCGCCGCTGGATGCACTCCACCGAAGCATAGAAGGATTTCAGATCGATGGCGATATAGCATTTCTCTTCCACAGGTCTCCCCTCCTCTCTTTCTTATTGTACCACAATTCTGCCCTTCTCACAAGAAAAACATAGAGGCCGCCTGAAGGCGACCTCTATGGATTCAGTTCAGCGTATCAGCCGTATGATTCTCCACATTCTTGCTCTGCTCGCCACGCTTTTTATGCACCAGCCAGTTAAAGCCATAGAGCAGGATCACGCAGACCACGGACACCAAAATACCCAGAACCGTGTTCTCCCCAATGATCAGATGACGGGCGATGAGGAAGACCAGCACCTCGATGACATTCTCCGCGCTGGGCTTCAGGAGCATCTTGATAAACTCGATGCCCACCACCAGATTGAACAGCTCCTTCAAAAACAGCAGGAAGCTGTCCGTGCTCTCATAGAGGGGATAGATCCCCAGCTTGGTGATGGCATAGGCCGCTCCGGTGTACAGCAGCGCCAGCACGGCGGCAATGGCGATCAGCAGCTCGATGCCGTCGCAGACCTTGTTGATCACATAGCGGATTTTCTCTCTCATTCGCTCTCTCCTGTGAAGTTTTTCTTCTATTTTAGGGGAAAACGGACACTTTGTCAAGGCTTTCCACAGGGGATCCTGCGGCTTAATGCTCGATTTTCTCTTGCCAGCTGCTGCAGACTTGTCGCCAGTTCGGGCGAGCTCTGTGCCATGCGATCGTAGTGCTCTGCTGCAGACCGTAGTTCCTCTTTGAGTTGCTGCATTGCATGGGCTAAGGGCAGCTTTTCCCGTGCCACGGCCGGGTAAAGACGGGGCATTTTCCCACTGCGTTTTCGGTGCATTTGACTTAATATGCGGCTGTTGCACTGCAGGCGGTCTGCAAGGAACTGCAGCTGCGGCATTTGCCGTGCCAAAGCACGGCAGCGGCAGCTGCGCTCCAGCTCCAGGGAGGCTGCCTCCAGCAGAAAATCCTCGGCAGAGATCGGGTTCGGTCGGGCAGCACGGACTCGCTGCCACACCGCCCGTACCTGTGCGGTATCATAGGGATCGATCACAAGGATCGCCTCCTTTTCCTTTTTTGTCAGACTATGCAAAAAGAATAAAGTCTGTGCAACTAAGAAAAAGATAAGAAAGTATGGAACAGATCCACTTTCCCATCGTCCAAGGTTTCGGCAGTTGTAAATACTTTCAGTATATGCTATAATTCCTATTACAGAAATTTGAAGGAGGGAGATGCCTATGGTATTTTCCGGTGCAACATTTTTATACGCCTTCTTGCCGCTGACGCTGCTGTTGTATTTTGTCGTGCCCAAGAAGCTGCGCAATGCGGCTCTCATGGTGATGAGCTTCCTGTTCTACGCCTTTGGAGAGCCGGTGTATGTGGTTCTGCTGCTGATCTCCTCGCTGTCGGACTGGCTGCACAGCCTCTTTATCGAGAGCCATCGGGGCAAAAAGAGTGCAAAGGTGGCCCTGATTTCCTCGATCATGGTCAACCTTGGTCTGCTGGGCTTCTTTAAGTATGCCGACTTCCTGATCGGCACGGTAAACTCCATCTTCGGTCTTGCCATCCCCCTGACCGGTATTGCCCTGCCCATCGGCATCAGCTTCTACACCTTCCAGACTATGAGCTATACCATTGATGTCTACCGTGGGAATGTAAAGGCGCAGAAGAATCTGGTCTCCCTGATGACCTTTGTCTCCCTCTTCCCCCAGCTGATCGCCGGTCCTATCGTCCGCTACATTGATGTAGAGAAGGAACTGACCGACCGTAAGAGTCGTTGGGAAGATGTAGGACTGGGCATCCGCCGCTTTGTCCTGGGCCTGGGCAAGAAGGTGCTGATCGCCAATCTCCTGGGCGAGATGTGCGATGCCTTCCAGAAATCCTCGGAGCAGACGGTGCTTTACGCCTGGCTCTATGCCCTGGGCTTCGCCCTGCACATCTACTTTGACTTCTCCGGCTACAGCGACATGGCCATCGGCCTGGGCCGTATGTTCGGCTTCCGCTTCCCGGAGAATTTCGACCATCCCTATATCTCCAAGAGTGCCACGGAATTCTGGCGGCGCTGGCACATGACCCTGGGCGGCTGGTTCCGGGACTATGTGTATATCCCCTTAGGCGGTAACCGCTGCTCTAAGGCAAAGTGGCTGCGGAATATCTTCGTGGTCTGGCTGCTGACCGGCCTGTGGCACGGCGCTGCCTGGAATTTCGTCCTCTGGGGTCTGTTCTTCGGGGTGCTGCTGATGCTGGAGAAGCTCTTCCTGGGCAAGCTCCTGGAGAAGCTGCCCTCGGTGATCTCCCGGATCTACCTGCTGCTGGTGGTGGTGCTGAGCTTCGTTCTCTTTAACGCTGCCGGTGTGAAGGATGCTTTCGTCACCATGGGCAAGATGTTCGGCGGTGCGGAGCTTTCCAACAGCGCAAGCCTGCTGGCCCTGCGGAACTACGCTCCCATTCTGCTGATCGGTGCCATCGGTGCCACACCCCTGCCCAAGCTGCTGGGCGAAAAGTTGGGGAAGGCAAAGATCTTTACTGTGCTGGAGCCCGTGCTCCTGGCAGCGGTGCTGATCCTCTGCACCAGCTGCCTCATTGACGGCAGCTTCAACCCCTTCATCTATTTCCGTTTCTAAGGAGGGACTGCTATGGATAAGAAACGTGCGATCATTACCACCGTAGTGTTCCTGCTGCTGATTTTGGGCTTTGGTATTTTTCATCTGATCCTGCCGGATGCCGAGGCCTCCCGCTCCGAGCGGCGAGAGCTGGCCCAGAGCCCGGAGCTCAGCTCCGACACCATTTTCTCCGGTAAATTCTCCGGTGAGCTGGAGAGCTATCTGCTGGATCAGTTCCCCCTCCGTGATGAATTTGTCTCCGGCCACAAGCTGCTGCGCTACTATGTGCTGGGGCAACGGGGGCTGGACAATATGTGGCTCCAGGGCGACTCTGCCTTTGAGTCCGACACCCTGAAGGAAGCCGAAGTACAGTTCGCTGCCCAGGGCATCGGCAAAATAGCCGCTACCATGCCCGAAGGAGTCAAGCTCTACTACTCCATTATCCCCGACAAGGGCGCCTTTGCCGAGGATCAGGGGCAGCCCAAGATGGACTACGACCGCTTCTTCGCCATCCTGGATGAGGAGCTGCCGGAGAATATCACAGAGATCCCCATCTGGGACACCCTGAGCTTTGAGGACTACTACCGCACCGACCTGCACTGGAAGCAGGAGAACATCTACCCCACCGCCCAGGCTCTGGCCCAGGGTATGGGCGCTCAGCTGCAGCCCTTTGAGAGCTATAAGGCCAACACCATCTCCCCCTTCTACGGTTCCTATTTCAGCCGCAGCGGAAAACCTCTAAAGCCGGAAGAGCTGACCTTTATGACCTCCCGCTTCACCGCCGGCTGTAAGGTCACCGGCAAGGACTTCAGCGGAATCCGTCAGGTCTATATGCCCCAGCTTCTGAACGGTATGGACGGCTACGATGTGTTCCTCTCCGGCGTGCAGTCCCTGATCACCATTGAGGTAAACAATGCCCCCGTCAAGCGGGAGCTGATCATCTTCCGGGATTCTTTCGGCTCCTCCATTGCGCCCTACTTCCTGGGCGCATACAGCAAGATCACGCTGATCGACCTGCGTTCTCCTGTGGACTGGTGGAATTATGTGCAGCTGAGCAACCAGGATGTGCTCTTCCTCTACTCCACCAAGATCCTGAATAACGGCTCGGCCCTGCAATTCATGACCAAGCCGTAACGCAAAAACGATACAAAGCTCCGCTGCCTGCAAACCGGCAGCGGAGCTTTTTGCTTATGATCGTCACAAAGAAAAGCGGCACGCTTCGAAGGAAGCGTGCCGCTCCAGACTGTCGAAAAACCGTTAGTCTATGGTTTTCGGAGGGAAGAAAAGTGTGAAAGGAAACCGTCAGGGTGTCCTTTCACGTTCAATAACTCGCCCGCAGGCGACAAAAATGCAAAATAATAGTTACCTTGATTCTATTTTGCATTTTTGAATGCAGCTTGTCAAAAATGCCCAAAGGGCTTTTTTGACAAGCTGAAGCGGCACGCTTCGAAGGAAGCGTGCCGCTCGGGTTTATGACTTAGTTCTTCGATTGAAGCAGCGGATTACTGAATGTTAGGGACGGTGTTCTCGTCAACATAGATGGCAAAGGTGACCAGCAGCTTGGCAGCCTGAGCACGGGTAGCCAGACCCTGAGGTGCCAGATAGATCTCCTTGTCGCCCTCATAGGTAATGCCATTGAGGATGCCTGCGCCCACTGCCCACTGGGTGGCCTCTACTGCGTAGGGGCTGACCTTCTCAGCATCGGGGTAGGACAGGATGTTGGTCTCCTCGCCGACAGATACATCTACCTTCAGCGCAGCCGCCAGACGGTACAGGATGGTGACCAGCTGCTCACGGGTGATGTTGGTATCGGGCTCGAAGGTAGTCTCGGTGACACCCTTGACGATCCCCGCATTGTAGGCGAAGACCACAGCATCGGTGTACCACAGGCCATCGGGCACATCGGTGAAGGGCTCGGTGTAATCGCCCACATCGGGCTCACCCAACAGACGGTAGATCATGGTAACCAGCTGAGCACGGGTCAGGTTGGTCTCAGGCTCGAAGGTGGTCTCGGTCATGCCCTTGATGATGCCGGCCTCGGCCATTATGAGGACATAATCGGTGTACCAGACATCCTCGGGAACGTCGGTGAAGGGATTCTCAAAGACCTCGCCGATCTCAGCGGTGACATCTACGGGGATCTCGATACCCTCGTCGTAGTACCAGTTGCCATCCTCGCCCTTGGTAGCCAGGAAGAGATCTGCAGCCAGATTCTCGATATTGAGGATCACATGCTCGTTCTCGATCAGCAGATCCTCACCGAGTTTCACGGAAATACCAATTCCGCCGAAGTCGAATACAACGGGAGTGCCTTCCTCCAGGCCTTCCAGCTCAGCGGGAGCGATGGTCAGCTCAATGCTGCCGTCCTCACGGATGGTGTGGATATAGCCGTGGATGCCTTCCTCTTCGCAGGTGAACTCATGGACAAAGTAGCCCACGGAGCCTTCGGTGGTGACACGATCAACATAGGGATCGTCTGCATAGAAGCCATAGGAGTGGCCTGCGGTGTAGACATTCAGAGTTGCGGACATGAACGCCTCGGCAACGCCCTCGGAGACCCAGGGGGAGACAGCGGCGTCATCAGTAGCCCAGAAGACCATGGAATTGCCGGTGTACTTCTCAGCAGCCAGCTCCTTCAGGCCGTCGGGATACTTCTCCAGGTCTGCGAACCACTCCTTGCTCAGAGGCAGGGTGGAGTAGATGGTGGAGTACATTGCGAAGCCGTTCTCGTTGGCCTCAGCCTTCAGAACTTCCCAGTTCTCGGCACCGCCGAAGAGGTTCTTCAGGTCTTCCAGATCTTCTGCAGGAGCCACAAATTCGATGGTATCGAAGGCGTACAGCTCTTCAGCAGTCAGCTCCAGGATGATACGGCCGCCCATGGAGTAGCCGAAGCCGCCGATCTTGGTCTCGTCAACGGAGTAG
>JAFQCY010000125.1 GCA_017399355.1 Oscillospiraceae bacterium | reverse complement strand
GGTATCCTTGCCGTCGTTTTCAATGACTACCGCCATGGCGCTGCCCACAGAGGGGTGGGGGCGCATCTCTACGGCAGTGACCTTGCCGGAGACAGAGGCGTGGACGGGAACGCACAGACCTTCGCCGTCACCGATCTTCTGTCCCATTTTTACATAGTCACCCACCTGCACCAGGGGCGTACAGGGTGCGCCGATGTGCTGCTGCATGGGGATGACCACTTCTTTGGGGATGATGGTGCGAATGGAGGAGACGCCGATGGACATCTCCTTATTATACTGGGGATGGATGCCGCCAAAAAACAGGCGTTTCATATTCTTTTCACCTCGTTATGTTCGTAGGATCTCTTGAAACCCGGGGCTCATCTGCTCTGTGCCGTCCTTAGCCACCCAGAGGGCCTCGGCGCCGCAGCGCTCCAGCAGGGCCTGTCCCTCCCCCAAGGGAAGCAGGAACAGGGCGGTGGACAGGGCATCGGCCAGGGCCGAGTCGGGGCAGACCACCGTCACCGCCCTCCAGTAATCCGAGGGCATCCGGGTTTCGGGGTCGATGATGTGGTGATATTTTTCACCGGCTACGGTATAGGTGCGCTGGTAGTCGCCGCTGGTGACCACGGCGCCGCCATGGACATAGATGGTATGGAGATAGTCGCCGCCATCGGGATTCTGGATGCCGATGACCCAGGGGTCGCCCGTCTCGGTCTTGGGGCCTGTGGCGCAGACGTTGCCGCCCACGCTGATGAGCAATCCCTTCGGCGCTGCCTCTGCCGCACGCTGGCAGGCCCAGCCCTTGGCAACAGCGCCCACATCCAGGGAGCTGAGGGGGTCAGAGAGGTAGACCGTGGAAGCGGCCTCGTCCAGGATCAGGCTGTCCGGATCTGTGTGCGCCGCTGCGGCTGCCAGGGCCTCCGGGTCGGGGAGCTTGGCATTTATGGGATCCCGGATGCCATCGGTTCTGGCCTCGTGCCACAGGGAGAGGACACTTCCCAGCATCACATTGACCTTTCCCTCCGTCAGATCGTAATAGGTTTTGCAATCCGTCAGCAGCTGCATAATCTCGGGGTCTACCTTTACGGGGGCGATCCCGGCGCTGTCATTGACGGCCTTGAGATTGACCACACCCTCGTAGTCCTTGTAGATGTCAAAAAGCTGATGGTAGCGCTCCAGGTCATCGTGGATCTGCTGGGCGGTCAGCTGAAAGGCCTCCTCGGACTCGGCGGGGCCCACGATGGTGGTGACGGTGTCGAAGAGGGTCAGGAAGGTGGCGGTATAGTGCTTCGGCTGGGCCTTTTGAGGCACGCAGCCCCCTAAGAGCAGGCACAGCAGGCACAGCCACAGGATGGCTCTTCGCATCAGGCCAGAGCCTTGGCGATCAGGGCCTGGAAGCCGCCGATGGAGATGGTCACAGAGGTGGCCAGGTCGGTGCCGTCAGCGGGCTTGGTGGTCTCGGTGATGGCGATGCCGGCCACTTCCTGGGCGGTCTTGCCGGTAACGTAGGCGGCAAAGGCAGCAGCCTGCTCGTTCCACTCGGCAATGGCGCCGCCCCAGGCCACCATGCCGTAGTCCGCACCCTTCTCATTCTTGCTGAGAATGGGGGCGGTGAGGTCGGTGGTGATGGTGCCGGTGGCATCGAAGGCCACATCGGCCTGGACGGAGTCGATGATGCAGGAGGTGATCACGCCGTCCTTGACGGTGACCACAGCGATGTTGGTCTCCAGCTGGGCGCAGCCGTTGCCCTCTTCCGAGGTGGAAACGGAGCCTGCCAGGGAGTTCAGGGTGACCATGCGCAGCTCATCGCCCTGCTGGGCACCCAGATGGGCGGCATTGGCCACGGCGGCCTCAATGGCGCTGACATAGCCCCCTAAGTAGATGGTGGCAGAGGTAGCCAGATCGGAGCCCTGGGGAGCCTTGCCGGTCTCGTCAATGGCGCCGTTCTTCAGCTCGTCCACGGTCTTGCCCACGGCAAAGCTGCACAGGGCAGCCACCTGGGCATCCCACTCTGCCACAGCGCCGCCCCAGGCCACCATGCCGTAGTTCTCGCCCAGCTCATTCTTGGTAGAGACAGCGGCGGTGATGTCCGAGGTGATCTGGCCCTGGGCATTGACGGAGACGGTAGCAGGGACAGAGTCGATGTAGCAGGAGGTGATCACGCCCTTGTCGTCCACGGTGACGGCAGCCAGGGTGATATCGTACTTCACAGCGCCGTCCGCCTCGCCGGTGGCGGAGGTGCTGTCGGAAATCGAGGTAGAGATGCTCAGGCCGGTCTTCACGGCGCCCTCACCGGTGATGATGGGCTCGGTCTGGACAGGCTGGGTAGGCTGGGTTGCTTCAGGCTCATGGCCTTCGGGGCAGGTGCATTCGCTGATGACCACCGTGGTTCCGGCGCAGCCGACCAGGACAGCGAGCATCAAAATGCAGGCAAGCGCAAGGCTAAGGGTCTTTTTCATAGTGTTTTCCTCCGAAATAATCTCTTTATCTGCACAGCTCTCAGGACGGAGAGATGGATGCATTCTTCAAAATTTTCAGCACACCGGCGCAGGCGCAGGCGGTCAGGCTGCCGGTGACCAGGGCCACCAGCAAAAGGTAGGGCAGATAGGCCGCCACATAGACGGAATTCATCAGCACCATGGCGGCCAGGATCTGGCCGGTATTGTGGCAGGCAGCGCCCAAAATGCTGACACCATAGATGGAGAAGAGCTTGCTTTTGCGGCTCAGAACCATCACCCCCAGGGCCAGAAGTCCTCCCGTCAGGGACATGGCCAGGCCGGAGATGCCGCCGCCGAACACCGCTCCCAGAAAGCAGCGCAGCAGCAGGATCACCAGGGCATGGCGCTTTTTCAGGAGATACAGGGCTACCAGGGTGACCACATTGGCAAGGCCCAGCTTCACCCCGGGCAGGGGGATCAGCAGCTGCAGAGGAAGAAATCGCTCTGCATAAGACAGGGCCAGGGCCAGGGCGGTCATGAGGGCGCAGAGCGCCAGCTGCTTGGTCTTGGTCATGGCGCTCACCCCACTACGAAGTCCACATCGCTCTGCCCGGAGACGATGCGGATCTCTAAGCCATTGGGCAGGCACACGATGCTCCTGCCCGGGGTGCTGCTCCAGCCGCAGCCTACGCAGTCGGCCCCGGGGCAATCGGATGCGGTCACGGCAATTTTTCCGCCGGAGACGGTGACGGTATTGGTATATCCATCGCACACCGTGATCTCGCTATCCCGATCGAGGGGCAGCCTTTGGATCAGCTCGCCATGGAGATACACTTCGGCATAGGCGGCCTCTCCCCTGGGAAGAAAGCAGAGAAACAGCAAAATCGCCGCCAGCAGCACCAGCGCTGCCGCCAGCAGGTCGCCCTTGCGAAAGCGCAGCTGCTTCTCCATCCCCTCGTCCCCTTTCGTCGATTTCGATACTATTATACAGATTTCCCCCATTCTTGTAAAGAGGGATTCCGTGGTAAAACCCTGTTCCCCTCACCGGAAAATCGGATTTTTCTATAAAAACAAGGGAAAGCCCTGATTATTCAGATCAAAATCCCCTGGCAGTGGTCGATCTCGTGCTGGATCACCTGGGCCGTCCAGCCCTCGAAGGTCTTGATCCGGGTCTGCAGCGCCTCCGTCTGCCAGCGGAGCTTGATCTTGCGGTAGCGCCGGGTACTCCGGGGGCCGCCCAAAAGGGAGAGACAGCCCTCCTGGGTCTCATAGGGTTCTTCGGTCTTCAGCAGCTCCGGGTTCAGCATCAGCACAGGCTGAGGCCCATGGAAAAAGGCGATGATGCAGCGCTGCACGCCGATCATATTGGCCGCCATCCCGGCGCAGGTCTCCCGGTGGGCCAGGAGGGTATCCAGCAGGTCCCGGGCGGCAGGCAGATCCTCCGCCGTGGCAGGCAGGGATTTCCGGGCCAGGAGAATGGGGTCATGGATCAGATCTTTTACCATAGGAAGGCTCCTTGTCACTTATTTTTCATCCCGGAAGGATCCGGATGATCACATATTCCGAGGGAGCGGAGGTTTTGATGGGCCAGCCCCATCCGGCCACGCCGGAGGTGACGATGGCATGGCCCTGCTCCCCCAGGGACGTAAGGCCGTAGTTGGCATCGTTAAAATGCACCAGGCGGTCTAAGAGGTTGGCAGGCCAGATCTGGCCCCCGTGGGTGTGGCCGGAGAGGAGCAGATCCGTTCCGGCAGCGGCATTCTCTGCGTATTCACAGGGCTGGTGATCCAGGGTCAGAAGATAGGTCTCCCCATCCGCCTGCTGCAGCAGCGAAGAAAGAGAAGCTCTCTCCCGGCTGCGATCCTCCCGGCCGATGAGGGTCAGGTCGGAGGTCAGGGGCAGCACCTCATCTTGCAGAACGGTGATGCCTGCCGCCTCCATGTGGGTGCGGAGATCGGCATCGTCAAAGGCGCTGGCCAGGCCGTAGAAGGGGCGGTCGTGGTTGCCATAGACATAGTAGCTTCCATAGGAGCTTTGGATCTCTCCCAGGGCGCAGAACAGCTCCGCCATCTGGGCATAGGAAGTCGTATTATCCACCAGGTCGCCGCAGAGAATCACCAGATCCGGCTGCTGCGCCGAGACCTCCCGGCACAGCGCCTGCAGCTGCGCCTGATCCAGGGAAACCCCATAGTGGATGTCCGAAAGCAGCGCCACCCGGTAGCCATCAAAGCGGATGGCTTTATGGGTGCGGAGGGTATAGTCGGTCTGCACCACGTTGTGCATATTAAAATACCCGAAGAGCAGGATCGCAAGGGTCAGAAGCAGGGGTACTGCCCCACTGCGGTGGAGGGCCGGAAGAAATTTGCTTTCTTTTTTTGCGCACTTTTTATAGAGGAAATGAAGCAGGCGGCAGAGCTCGTTGAAAAGCAGCAGGTGCAGCAGCACCAGGAGCATCGGGGGCACAAAGTAGCAGCTTCCCAGGAGCAGCAGAGTCAGCGCAGCTATGGCAATGCGGATTCTCCACCGGGAGACCTCTGCCCCAAAGGCCAGGAAGAGTCTGCGGAGAAAACGGTAATAGTAGGCCGCCAGACCGCCTATGAGCAAAAGAACAAGGATCAGCAGCAGAGTCAAGGAAGGCACCCCCCTTTTTGGGATTTTTCTTATTATACCCTCCCGGCGGAACTCCGTCAAGAAAAAATGGAGGGTCAAGAGATCGCCCACGGACGGGAGAGCGGACCGATAGCCTTGGATGGGCAAAAAATCCCTCCGGCCCTTTGCAGGTCGGAGGGATGTGCATTACTTTGCGTATTCCGTTGCCTTGGTCTCGCGGATCACATTGACCTTGATCTGGCCGGGATACTCCAGCTCAGATTCGATCTTGCGGGCCAGCTCACGGGCCAGGATGATCATGTTATCCTCGCTGACCTCTTCGGGCTTGACCATGATACGAACCTCACGGCCGGCCTGAATGGCGAAGGACTTCTCGACACCGGGGTAAGTGCCGGTCAGCTCTTCCAGCTTCTCCAGACGGCGGATGTAGTTCTCCACGTTCTCACGGCGTGCGCCGGGACGGGCGGCGGAGATGGCGTCAGCGGCCTGAACCAGGCAGGCGATGACGGTTCTGGGCTCTACGTCATTATGGTGGGCCTCGATGGCATGGACCACATCGGCAGGCTCGTGATACTTACGGGCCAGCTCTACGCCCAGCTGGACGTGGCTGCCTTCCATCTCGTGGTCCACAGACTTGCCCAGGTCATGGAGCAGACCGGCACGCTTGGCCAGGGTCACGTCCACACCCAGCTCGCTGGCCAGAAGACCGGCAATGTGGGAGACCTCGATGGAATGGTTGAGCACGTTCTGACCGTAGGAGGTACGGTACTTCTGACGGCCCAGCAGCTTGATGATCTCGGGATGCAGATTGTTGATGCCGGTCTCGAAGGTGGCACGCTCGCCCTCCTGCTTGATGACACGGTCCACTTCTCTGCGGGATTTTTCTACCAGATCCTCGATACGGGTGGGATGGATGCGGCCATCGGCAATGAGCTTCTCCAGAGCCAGACGGGCAACCTCACGGCGGATGGGATCGAAGGAGGACACGGTAATGGCCTCGGGGGTATCGTCGATGATCAGGTCTACACCGGTGATGGACTCCAGAGTGCGGATATTGCGGCCCTCACGGCCGATGATGCGGCCCTTCATCTCATCATTGGGCAGGGCGACCACAGAGACCGTAGCCTCGGCGGCATGGTCAGCGGCGCAGCGCTGGATGGCGATGGAGATGATCTCACGGGCGAGACGATCGGCATCGTCCTTCATGCGGGTCTCGATCTCCTTGATCTTCATGGCAGCCTCATGGCGGCACTCGTTCTCAAGGCTCTTCAGGAGCTGGCTCTTGGCCTCCTCCTGGGTCAGGCCGGAGATCTTCTCCAGAACCTCCAGCTGGCTTCTCTTAATGAGGTTGACTTCTTCCTGGGTAGCAGCAACGGCTGCCTGACGCTTGTGCAGGTCCTCTTCCTTACGCTCGAAGGCATCCATCTTCTTATCCAAAGACTCTTCCTTCTGCTGGAGGCGGCGCTCCTGCTTCTGAAGATCGGAGCGGCGCTCCTTCACTTCCTTTTCGTATTCGGTTCGGGATTTATGGATCTCTTCCTTGGCTTCCAGAAGCATCTCACGCTTTTTGCTCTCGCCGCCCTTGATGGCTTCGTTGATGATGCGTGTGGCTTCATCCTCCGCGCTCTTGATCTCGCGCTCCGCGACCTTCTTGCGGTAGGTCATGCCGATGAAGAAGAATAACAGTGCAGTAACGGCTACAATAACAGCCCAAAAGTACCATTCCATTTCCTGCGAATACACCTCCTGTTTTTTAGATTTGGGTTTGACAAAGAAAAAGCAACGCTCCTGCGTGCCACCCCTATTGCACGTGGGAGACAAACTAATCCACCGTTTATTCTACTGTCCACAGCCCCGCTTGTCAAGCAAATTTTGTACAGATTTACCGAAAATCACCCCTGCTCCCTGCCCGGAGGCCCGTTTCCACCCTTGACGGAGGCCATCCAAAGTGGTATAATACTTCGCAATGGAGCAAACCGGGGGGCAGAATTGGCAGACAAGCCGGATTCAGGCGCTGCCACCTCGGGGAAGGCCTTGAATTGATAATTGACAGTTGAGAATTGACAATTATGGAAAATACGGTAGAACTCACTAACCCAAGCAGAGTTTCAATCTGTATTTTCTGATTGCACCGAGTTGGAAAAGCTGCTGACCTCTATCATAAAGCAGTTAAAGAGCAACAAATAATTGTCAATTGTCCATTCTCAATTGTCCATTCATCTATGCGGGTGTGGTGGAATTGGCAGACGAGCCGGATTCAGGCGCTGACACCTCAGGGAAGGCTTCGAATTGATAATTGACAGTTGAGAATTGACAATTATGGAAAATACGGTAGAACTCAAGAGTTTTCAATTTGCGGTGCGGATCGTAAAATTGTGCAAACATCTGCGGGGAACGAAGAAGGAATATACTTTGTCTAAGCAACTTCTTCGGAGCGGTACAAGTATCGGCGCAAATGTAGCGGAAGCGCAGCAGGCACAGAGCCGACCGGATTTCATTTCAAAGCTCAACATTGCACTGAAAGAAGCAGCAGAAACAAGTTACTGGTTGCGTCTTTTACAAGCAACCGACTATCTAACCCAAGCAGAGTTTCAGTCTGTATTTTCTGATTGCACCGAATTGGAAAAGCTGCTGACCTCTATCATAAAGCAGTTAAAGAGCAACAAATAATTGTCAATTGTCCATTCTCAATTGTCAATTCATCTATGCGGGTGTGGTGGAATTGGCAGACACGTTGGATTTAGGTTCCAATGGGCGACCGTGCAGGTTCGAGTCCTGTCACCCGCACCATATCGAGTGTTCATAACGGATTTGAGTTATGGACACTCGATTTCTTTTTGCCCTTATGTATGAGCAGGCTATTGGCCTGCTCATTTTTTATGCGCTCTTGGTAACATACTGGACTGCTACACCTTGGCGGGTATCGGC
>JAFQCY010000124.1 GCA_017399355.1 Oscillospiraceae bacterium | reverse complement strand
GGTACGATGTTCTACCGTATATGGAAATGAAAAAGCAGAACTAAAACCCAGACCTGCCTGTTTGGCACACGCAAGGCTGTTATAAGACTACCAACGGCTTTGTGGGCAGGAGTTGCCCTTGTATTTGGATAGCTGTTCTGCTATAATACTGTTAGACAAACTTGAATAGATAGAACGGATTGTAGAATTAGAACTTATGAGGTGTCAAAATGAGACTTGATGGATTTGGACTATTTGTAGAAGATATGGCAAAAATGATTTGTTTTTATCGAGATGTTTTAGGGTTTGAAATTAAAGAAGACGAAGACACTTCAAATGTTTATCTGATTAAAGATGATACATTATTTCTTTTGTACGGAAGAAAAGATTTTGAGAAAATGACAAGCCGTAAATATGAATACATAAAAGGGCTCAATGGTCACACAGAAATTGCATTGTATGTTGACAGTTTTGAGGAAGTAGATGCTGAATATGAAAAGGCTATCCGCAAAGGGGCAGTCTCCGTATTAGAACCTGTAACGGAACCTTGGGGGCAAAGAACTTGTTATATTGCAGACCCCGAGGGGAATTTGATTGAGATCGGTTCTTTTAATAAGCCGTTTAGAAGTTGATGTTTCATTTTTCAGAGCGACAAATTCCAATGTGTCGAACTGATTAAGACCTGGGTTGCGGCCTGGGTCTTTTTTTGCGGTGGGTCTTGATTTCGGATTCACTCGCATTTGAATAAGTGCAGAGCTCTCCAATATAGCCAGGCAAGCTACAGCCCGGAAGAAACTCCCCACCCCCGATGTGCTTCGGGGTGGGGAGTATTACTTTCAGCCCAACTCATGGGCCTATCATAAATAAATCCTTGCTTGTGCACGGATGGATAAAAAACTGAAAAGACAGGTTTCAGAAGAAACCTGTCTTTTCTGGTACGCCGGAAGGGACTCGAACCCCCGACCTACTGGTTCGTAGCCAGTCACTCTATCCAACTGAGCTACCGGCGCATACCACGCTAACGCGCCTAAGTATAATATCACAAAGTTTCCGAAAATGCAAGTACTTTTTTCAAATTATTAAAAAAAGTTTTTACTTGGCGGAAAGCTCCACAGCGTGGCGGAGGATGCTGAAGGGGGGCACCTGCTTGGGCAGCTGCATGGTGAAGACCATCTGGGGATTGCGGGGCTCGGTGAGCTCGGCTCCCTCGGCATCGTGCATGGCGGGCACTTCAAAGGCGAAGGGGCGCAGGTCAGGGCCTACGATCTCCAGGGTGTCCCCTGTGCGGAATTTATTGCGCAGGGAGAGGGTGGCAAGGCCGCTCTCATCGCAATCGGTGACGATGGCGCAGACCTGCCAATCCCGGATGTAGCGGGAGTTCTCATAATACTGGCCGGGCTGGCCGTAGTAGAAGCCGGTGGCATAGTGGCGGTGGGAGACGTGCTCCACCTCGTCCCGCCAGATGGGGTCGATGGGTCTGCCTGCAGCCACATCGTCCAGCACATGGCGGTAAGCGCCTGTGACAATGGCGGCATAGTAGGCGGATTTGGCTCTGCCCTCGATCTTCAGGCAGTCCACACCGGCATCCATCAGATCGTCCAGGTGGTCGATCATACACATATCCCGGGAGTTCATAATGTATGTACCCTTCTCGTCCTCGAAGACGGGGAAATACTCCCCGGGGCGCTTCTCCTCCATGAGGGCATACTCATAGCGGCAGGGTTGGGCGCAGGCACCGCGGTTGCTGTCTCTGCCCGTCATATAGTTGGACAGCAGGCAGCGGCCGGAGTAGCTGACACACATAGCGCCGTGGACGAAGGTCTCGATCTCCAGCTCCTTAGGGGTATTCTGCCGGATGGCACGGATCTCCTCCAGGGACAGCTCTCTGGCCAGCACCACACGCTGGGCACCCATCTCGTACCAGGCGGTGGCGCAGGCGGCATTGGCAATGCTGACCTGGGTGGACATATGGCGCTGGCAGTTGGGGGCATATTTCTCCGCCATGCGGAACACCCCCAGATCCGCAATGATCAGGGCATCCACGCCGCAATCGTTCAGCAGCTCCAGATGAGCGGGCAGAGCGGCCAGCTCTGCCCCACGGGGCATGGTATTGACGGTGGTATGCACCTTGACATTGTGGCTATGGGCATAGCGGACAGCCTCACGCAGCTCCTCGGGGGAGAAATTCCCCGCAAAGGAGCGCATGCCGAAGCTTGTCCCCGCCAGATAGACCGCATCGGCACCGTAGAGAACGGACATTTTCAGCCGCTCCATATCGCCGGCAGGTGCCAGTAATTCCGGTTTAGTCCTCATTGCTGTTCTGCTCCTGTAAGAATTGGTTGTGCTCATCGTAGGTCTCGGAGAAGTGGTGGAAGCCGGTGGAGTTATCCAGAGCATAGTAGAAATAGTCCGTTTCCTGGGGATTCAGGGCGGCGGTGATACTGGACAGGCCGGGGTTGGAGATGGGGCCTGCGGGGAGACCCTGGACAAGATAGGTGTTGTAGGGGCTGTCCACCTGGGTATCCTCGTAGGTCAGAGGATGGTCGATGCCGCCCAGAGCATAAACCACCGTTGCATCGATCTGCAGGCAGGGGAAGTTGCCGGGGTTGCAGAGACGGTTGTAGATAACGGAGGCAATGTTGCCGCTCTCGCTGGCTTCGGCGGTCTCCTTCTCGATCATGGAGGCCACGGTGATCAGATCCCGGATAGAGAGCTTGTGAGAGGCGATATAGCTCTCATCGTAGCCGCCATTGGTCAGGCGCTGGGCCAGCTGCTCATTGAGAAGCTCCAGCTGCTCCTGGGCCTGCTCGGAGAACTTCTTATTAAAGTTACTCAGGAGCTTGTCCAGCACACGCTCGGGGTCATCGCTCTCGTAGAAGTCGTAGGTGTCCGGGAAGAGGAAGCCCTCCAGGCGAGTGGCCTCGCCATAGGGGATCTCCTCTAAGAACCAATAGTCAAACTCCGTCTCGGCGGCGCAGGCCATGAGATCGGCAGCGGAGCAGACCTTGTTCTTCTCCATCAAGGCGCAGATCTGGGACAGAGTCATGCCCTCGGGGATCATAACACGGACGGTGGTGCGGTTGGGGCTGTTGGCGATCATGCCGTCTACAAGCGCATGATAGTCGAAATTATAGCTGATCTCGTAGGTGCCGGGATCCATGGTGTCATTGGAGTCGGTAAAGTCACAGTAGAACTCAAAGAGCCAGGGGTACTTGATCACGCCCTTCTCCTTCAGCATCATGGCAATATCACCTACGGTATCGCCCTGCTCGATGGTGACGGTGAGGGTATCATCGGAGCGGCCAAAGGCCAGCACATCCTGGGCGCACTCCCAGGCACCGTAGCCCAGGCCAACGGCGGCAACACCCACCAGCACCAGGTACAGCAGCACCTTCACGAAGAGGGGAACAAAACGGCGGCGGTGCTTGCGCTTGGGCTTCTTGGGAGGAGGCGCATCCTCTCCCTCATCCTCATAGGGCTCATAGGGCTGCTCTTCGTAGTCCGGCTCCTCATAGCCCCCCGCTTCGTAGCTGCCCATCTGGGGCAGATGGACGGCAGGCTCATCGTATACACCGTAGTCATCAAAGGCATCCCCGAAGTCCGGCATAAACTCATCGGGAAAATCCGCTTGCGCCGGAGGTGCCGGCTGGGGAGCGGGCTGCTGGGCATAGGGCATCTGGGAAGGGGCAGCGGGCTCCTCCGGTTGGGCAAAGGCCATGCCGGGGGCGCTGGCGCTCTGCTCCTTGGCCTGGGAGATCAGGTCATCAATGGTGATCTCTTCGCCGGTATAGGGGTCAAACATTCTATCAGACATTTTCGTCCTCCTTTAGTTAAAGACGATCTGTTGGGCGATTTCCTTTGCCTTCTCGCCGCCGCAGAGGGCTGCGATCAATTCAAGAGCAAACTCGAAGGCGGTACCGGCAGAGCGGCCGGTGATCACATTGCCGTCACGGCTGGCAGGCAGCCGGGACATCTTTGCCTTACCCATCTGATCCTCCATGCCGGGGTAGCAGGTAGCCCACCTGCCATCGGTAATGCCCAGCTTGGCCAGGATGGTGGGGGCAGCACAGATGGCAGCCACATAGTTGCCCTTCCCATAGACCACGGGCAGGGCCTGCATGACTTTTTCGCAGCCCAGAATGGAGGCCACACCGCCCAGACCGCCGGGCAGCACCAGCATTTCGGCCTCAGCCAGAGGTGCTTCCTCCGCCAGAGTGTCGGCACAGATGGTGATACCGTGGCCACCCGTGACCTCACGGCCACCGATTCCGGCAAATTGAACCTCCGCACCGGCTCTGCGCAGCAGATCGCAGGGGATCAGCGCCTCAGCCTCTTCGAAGCCCTTTCCAAGGATGATATATACCATAGTTTATTCCTCCAAACACTTCTGCACCAGGGCAAAGATCTCGTTATGAATGTCCTCAATGGAACGCATCCTGCCATCTTCGGCGCAGTTGATGATACTCCAACCGTAATACTTCGCTGCCTCCAGGCCGGTTTTCCGGCAGAGGCGCAGATAGTCCATATTCTGCTCGTGGATATCCGCATGGGTATGGGTGTCCTGCTCCCGCTTACGCATCATCTTGCCCGTAAGCTCCGTAGGCACATCCAGGTATATGACGACATCGGGCTTGGGAAGTTCCATATGGCGGTATTCAAATTCATACAGCCACCGGAAAAATGCCTCACGCTGCTCCTCCGGCTCCTTGGAGGCCTGGTGGACAGCATTGGATGTGGTATAGCGGTCCGAGAGCATCAGGCCGCCCTTTTCATAGTATTCCCGCCAAACCTTGCGATAAGACGCATAGCGATCCACCGCATAAAAAGTAGAGGCGGCATAGGCATTGACATCGGAGGGTCTGGTGCCGAACTCGCCGCCCAGATACATCCGGATCAGGGCGGAAGAGGGCTGGGAATACTGGGGAAACTCCATCGTCTTAAACGCAATGCCCATGGACTGCAGGCGCTTGGTCAGGAGCGCAAACTGGGTGGACTTGCCGGAGCCGTCCGTCCCCTCAAACACAATCAGCTTTCCCATTCTCATTACCCTTTCATTCTCTTTTTGAAGGCCGCAAAGATAAATTTCGGCAGGCGGAGCATTCGGCCGAAGCGCTTGGGCTGCTTGATCAGGCGGTACAGCCACTCTAACTGCAGCTTGATCATCCACTTGGGCGCACGCTTTACCGTACCGGCAATGCCGTCCAGAGTGCCGCCCAGGCCGATCATCAGCTTGATCTGCAGATCCTGCTGATGGCGCTGCATGAACTGCTCCTGCTTGGGAGCGCCCAGGCAGACAAAGACCACATCGGCCTTTGCCTCGTTGATGCCCTGCACCACTTCCCCTTCATCCTGGAAATAGCCGTCCCGCATACCGCAGATCTGAAGTGCAGGATGCTTCTGCAGCATTTTTTCCGCTGCCAGCTCTGCCACGCCGGGCTTGCTGCCCAGGAGGTAAAGCTTTGAGCCGGTCTCTGCCAGAATGGGCAGCAGATTCTGGGCAAACTCGATGCCCGCAACCTTTTGCTTCAGAGGTGTCTTTAAGATCTTGGCGCCCAGAACCACACCGGCACCATCGGGAAGCACCAGAGCAGCACCGTTGAGCAGATCGCAGAATTCCCGGTCATGGAGCGCCTCGTAGGCCATCTCCGCATTGGGCGTGACGCAGTAGGCCGCCCGATCCCCCTGAAGCAGCTGCCTGCCAAGCTCCAGAGCCTCCTCCATGGTCACATTATCATAGTTCACACCTAAAACATCGGTTTTCATGGGCATACCTCTTCCATTTTATGATTACCAACATTTTACCACAGAAAACCCGATTTGTCTATGGTTCAGTTTCACATTCCCACCGGCTGTGCATACAATGTTGTGAAAGCAGATTTTTGCTTGATCGTTCTTAGGGAGGTCGTTCATATGCCCGATACTACTGCACAATGTGTACAGAATCCGGAGGTTCAGAATCCGGTGTGCATCCATACGCAACAGATCACCGACTCCTGCCTGGATAAGGACTGCATCGACGATCTGAGAGTCTACCTGACCCAGTCATCCCAGACGGCGCTGGAGAGCGCAAGCAGCGTGAAGATCCGCTATGCGGAGCTGCTCTATGCCACCGTAGATGCAGAGCCGCTGGCCTACAAAGCCGGCTGGTACGCCGTGGATGTGACCTTCTACTACCGAATTTTGGGCGATGCGTTCCTGGGCGGAATGCGGCCCCAGGCCATCTGCGGATTGGCGGTTTTCACCAAGCGGGTGGTGCTCTACGGCGGCCGGAGCAAGGCAAAGGTCTTCTCCTCCACGGATCTGCTGAGCGGTGCTGAGGATCTGCTGGGGCGGGATCGTCCGGTGGCGGTGCTGGAGGTGCTGGACCCCATGGTTCTCTCCTCCAGGATCAAGGACCACTGCCAATGCCGCTGCCGAGAGGGCGAGCAGGTCGATGCGCCGCAGCTGATCACCGGGAGCTTCGAAGAGCCGCTGGTCTTCAGCAGCGAGGGGAAGCGGCTCTATGTCACCATCGGCCAGTTCTCCACCGTCCGCCTGCAGCGGGGTACCCAGCTCTCGGTCTCCGTCTGCGAATACTGCGCCCCCAGCAGACAGTGCTGCGAGGAGGAATGCTGCGAGGAGGATCCCTGCGAGCTCTTCAGCCGCATCGAGTTCCCCATGCAGGCCTTCTTTCCGGAGAGCCGCGGCTGCCAGCAGCAGACCGATTGATCCCTCCGCTCCATTGTATGCTCTCTTAGCCTGTCCCTATCCAAAAGGGCTGCGGCAATGAAGCCGCAGCCCTTTCAGCTTGTCAAAAAAGCCCTTTGGGCATTTTTGACAAGCTGCATTCAAAAATGCAAAATAGAATCAAGGTAACTTTTATTTTGCATTTTTGTCGCCTGCGGGCGGGTTATTGAACGTGAAAGGACACCCTGACGGTTT
>JAFQCY010000123.1 GCA_017399355.1 Oscillospiraceae bacterium | reverse complement strand
TGGTCTTGCCGTCAGCACCCACCTTGTGGACATTCCAGTGGTCGGTTTCGGCATCGACGATGTAGTAGACACCTTCCCGCTCGGAGTAGGTGACGGAGGTGATGCTGGGAACGTCGATCTCATTGCCTGCCACCCAGGAGTCGGTCTCGGCCATGTTCCAGGTGTAGAAGTGGGGAACACCCTGGTCATCCAGCAAGGTTCCCTCGAAGGTGACCTCCAGCAGGCTGACATTGACGGTGCAGGAGGCGGAGAAATTGGGATCCAGATTGGAGGTAGCGGTGATGGTGGCGGTGCCAAGACCGTTGGCAGTGACCAGACCCTTGGAGGTAACGGTGGCAACCTCGGGGTTGGAGGTAGACCAGGTAACGGTTCTGTCCACAGCCGTCCAGGGGTTGACATTGGCGGTGAGCTCTGCAGTGCCGCCCTTCAGCAGATCCAGGCTGTCACGGTTCAGGGTCACGCCGGTGACGGTGGTGGTGGGCTCGGTCCAGCTGTTATCCACAGAGGACTTCTCGGGGATGCAGAGGCAGGAGATCTCGTGCCAGAA
Organism: Oscillospiraceae bacterium; assembly: GCA_017399355.1. Taxonomy (GTDB): domain Bacteria; phylum Bacillota; class Clostridia; order Oscillospirales; family Oscillospiraceae; genus JAZOXB01. Next base: position 4,804 of record JAFQCY010000123.1, on the reverse strand, counting down.
GTCGGCATACTGGGTAAATTCGCCGGTCTTGGGGTCGATCTCGTAGTAGTAAGAGGTGATGATCACGCCCATCTCACGGAAGAAGGAGTTCCAGCAGAGCATACCGGTGTTGGGGTTGATCTCCATGGACTGGATGTACTCGGTCTGGATGCCCACATCCTCTACCAGGATCCGGGGATCATCCAGCGTGTCCAGGGTGAAGGAGTAGACAGCGCCGGTACCCAGGCCGTTACAGTAGAAGGTACCCTCTGCATCGCAGGCCAGGGTATTGGTGGTGACCCCGATGGAGCCAACCTTCCTGACCACGCCGGAGAGCTTGTCGAAGGTCACTAAGTTGTTGAACTCGTCCACGGCATAGATATTGCCGTCGGCCTTGTTGTAGGCCATGTCCACCAGCAGGGTATCCAGGGTGGTGATATAGGTCATGTCGCTGAGGTCGTCCTCGGGCATGACGAAGAGGTCGCCTTCGCTGGTGGTGGCGAAGATGTAGTGCTCGGCGATGGTGGCGGCATAGAAGATGTAGTCGGAGTCCTCCAGGACGGGGAGACCGACCTTGTAGTCGTACTCAAAGTCCTTGGTGAAGTAGGTCCAGACCACCTTGTTCATGTCGAAGCCGATCATCTCGGGCAGGGGCAGGGGCTCGCCGATCTGCATTTCCACCAGATAGGTGGCCTTGTTCTCTGCGTAGTCGATGACCTGCAGCAGGAACTTCTTGCCGTTGACCTCATCCAGAGAGAAGGTGTACTCGGCGATCTCGCCCTTTTCGATGTCGGCCTTGGAGCCAACGGCGGAGCGGATCTGGGTGCCGGTCTTGTTAAAGAGGCCCACGGCTGCCACATACTCGTTATCGGAGGCGGTGACGGTGATGGTGTTGGACAGCATATTGAAGGAGGCTTCGTAGAGGACGGGGGCGGTGTTGTCCACGGTCATGGAAATGGAGAAGGTAGCGCCCTCGCCCAGCTCGTCCCAGTTCACGTTGCCCTTGCTGTCCACATAGTATTCGGGGGCCAGGGTCAGGCCCATGGTGATCACATCGCCCTCAGAGGCATTGCTCAGGGAGACGGGGGTCTCCAGGAGGCTGCCGGTGTTCTGCCACATGCCGTAGCTCTCGTGGAAGTAAGCACCTGCCACAGGGCCGGTCTCCATGGAGCGGAGTACCTCGCCGGTGGTCTCGTTGACCGCCAGGAAACGGGAGGCGGCTGCGCCACGGATGGCCAGGAAGGTCAGGCCGGAGATGTAGTTCTTGGAGTTGATGGCATTCCGCTCGGGACGGTAGACCTCATCGGGCAGGATGGGGTTACCGGAGAAGGAGTAGTAGTACAGGGGATCATCGTCATAGGTGATCTTGAAGTCGTTGGCACGGGTGATGCCCACATAGGGCATACGGGTCTCCTGACCGGTGTAGAACTCGGGCCAGGAGCCGACGTCAAACATACTGGGGTCGGTCCAGCTGCCGTAGAAGCCCAGAACGGGGATGGAGTGGCTGGTTCCGGCAATGCCCTCGTCATTGGCCTTGCTCTCGGCGAAGATGTAGCCCTGGATGTAGGTGCCGTTGGGGTAGTAGGCTTCGATGGTGTCCTTCCAAAGCTGGGAGAGCTTGAAGTTCACGGTGACCTCGATGCTGCCCTTGGCGGGGCAGGGGGTCACGCTGCTGCCCAGGGCCTTCAGGAAGAGGTAGGCATCGTGGGTGTCCACGTCCTTGTCGCTGTCCAGGTCTGCCAGGGCGGCGTCGATGGTCTCGTTCAGGCCGGTGGCATAGTTCAAAATCGCCTGGCCGTCATCGGAATCCACCTTGCCGTCTCCGTTGACATCCCGGTTCTCCATATTGACGGGGATCACTTCCTTGCCGTCAATGTACCAGGTCAGGTCTGCGCCGATGAGGGTGGTGGAGAAGTCCATGTACATGGTCTCGCCATCGGAGATGGGAGCCTGGATGAAGAAGTCGGCGCTGAGCTCGTAGAGCTTCTCCTCGTTGGTGAGGTTGTGGATGGTGAAGGTGGCGGAGTAGTCGCCCTTGCGGTCGGCATCCTCGCCCAGCTCTACCTTCACCTTGCCGTCGGCATCGCCGGAGCTGGAGCCGGGGGCCATGGTGATGTAGGAGTCGGCGGAGATGGCATCATTGATGTTGGCAAGACCTGCACCCTGCTGGAGGATGGGGTAGTAGGTGTTTTCTGCAGCCAGCAGAGGCACGGCGGTGGACATCAGCAGGCTCTGGATCAGCTGGCGCTCCGTGAGGCCGGTCTTTTCTGCCAGACCTGCTTCCCGGACGTACTGGCCCATGACGGCGGACATACCGGCCACCTGGGGAGCGGCCATGGAGGTGCCGGAGTTGACCTCATAGGCGGTGCCGGAGGGATGGGTGCCCTCGATGGAGAAGATCAGGCCGCCGGGGGCGGTGATCTCGGGCTTCATCTGCAGGGAGCCGGGAACGCCCCAGCTGGAGAAGTCGGACATGGTGTAGTATTCGCTCTCGTACTGGCCGGTGCCCAGGGTGCTGCTGACGGTCATGGTGCCGGTGTAGTAGAGGATCTCCCCGGCTTCGTTGGTGACGGGGGTGGAGTTTTTCCGGATCAGGTCGCCGTCCTTTTGGGTCAGGGACACGGCAGGCTGGGTGTAGGGGTAGTCCGTCAGGTCCATATTGACGATGCCGGGCTGGTTGTCGTAGATGATGGTGGCGATGGCGCCTGCCTCTACGGCATACTGGGCCTTCAGGTAGAAGGAAATCTCGCCGCGGGAGCAGATGGCGATCTTGCCCTTCAGGGCCTCGCCGACGGCGGCGAATTCCTCGGCAGTGCCGTAGCCATCGATAAAGACATATTCGTGGTCGCCTGCCAGGGTGATAAAGGGCTCATTGGTGAACTCGCCGGGCTCAGAGTCGTTGTAAACGATCATATTGCCGCCTACGGAGATGTAGTAGCCGGTGGTGCCGTCATTGTCCACGGAGGCCACGGCCAGGGAGTTGGTGAAGGAGCCGGGAGCGCCGGTGGTGCTCATGTGGGCATCGTCGGCATAGAGGTAGCCGCCGTTTTCCGCATAGGTGACCCAGGAGCCGGAGTTACCGGCGGAGATGGTCACCACCATACCGGCCTTGGTCAGGTTCTCCATGATCTCCTGATAGGCAGGGGTGGCATGACGGGAGTTGCCGGGGGCGGCAGTACCCAGGGACAGGTTGGCAACATCGCAGCCCAGGACGATGGCATCCTCGATGGCGGCCATATAGTCGGAGTCATAGGCGCCGCCGGTCTTGCCGAAGACCTTCATGGTCAAAAGCTGTGCATCGGGGGCCACACCCTGGAGCTTGGCGCTCTCCAGGGCATTGAGGTAGCTCTCGTTCACATAGAGGTAGCTGTTGGCGGTGGCGATGCCGGAGACGTGAGAGCCGTGGGAGCCCTGCTCGTCATTGTCGTGGGTCACGTCCAGATCCTTGTCAACGTAGTTATAGCCGTAGGCGATCTTCTCGTTGAGGTAGGATTCCGCACCGGTGTCGGCATTGAGCTCGCCGGAGCGCTTCTCGATCTCCTGGGCGGTCAGGAGATTCAGGGAGGCCATGTAGTCCTCTTTGCTCATGCCCAGCTTGGCTGCGTTCTGCTCCAGGGAGTAGAGGAAGCCCGCTGCGCTGAGGGAGATATGGTCGGTGTCGGCGCCGGTGTCGATAACGGCGATCCGGGAGCCTGCGCCGGTATAGCCTGCGGCCCAGGCAGCGGCAGAGCCGATCTGCTCCGAGGAGGTGGCCATATTGGGGTCGGCGGGATAGTCGGTGTCCAGCACCATGGGCTCATAACGGGTCTCGATGAGAACCTCGGAAACCCCGTTCACCTGCTCGATGGCCTTGATCTGGCCATAGGGCACGTTGGCGGAGATGACGTTGGCAGCCAGGGTCAGGTTCCATACCACGTCCAGCTCCTTGCCGGTGGCCTTCTCGATGGAGGCGGTGATATTGGCCTGCTCACGTTCCAGGCGGTCACGGTAGTCCATGGCGGCATCGTTCAGGGCGATCTCCTCGGTGGAGAAGCCGGAGGCGATGGTGGACTTGGTGTTCAGGAAGATGGACACACGGACCATGTCGGTATCGGCATAGGGCTCGGTGTCGGCCTCGGCCATCTGGGGGTTGGAGCGCAGATCGGCGGAGACTTCGCTGTTGTCGACCTTGGTAATGGTGATGGAGGGCTCAGCCTGGGCCTCGGTTGCACCTGCGGGGAGGGCAAATCCGGCCAGAAGGGTGAGGACCATCAGCAGGGACAACAGTCTGGTAAAAAGATGCTGTTTCACTGGAGTACCTCCTTGTTTTTGCTTGCTGAGGGCTCAGCAGAGTTCCGTACAGGGCCGCTCTGCAAAAGGGTTTCTGTAAAATTTGCAGAACATTCTGACTTAATGCGCATTATACCAAATCAGTCCCTGTCTGTCAATAAATTCAGCAGTAGAAACGGCAATTTTCAGCGGAAAAAGTTGGAAAACCTCCGGAAAAGCCTGGAGCCTGCCGGGAAGCCCCGGCCAACCCCGCAGGAGGCGCAGGAAATGAATTGCCTGGCGGCATGAATTGGCTTCGCCATGAATTGCCTGACGGCATGAATTGGGGCGAAAGCCCCATGAATTGCCTGACGGCATGAATTGCCCTGGCGGGCATGAATTGCAGCTGGGGGCTGCATGAATTGCGCTGCGGCGCATTGGGAGGCAATTCAATTCATGGAGCGAAGCGAGAAATCATGCTGCAAAGCAGCAATTCATGACCCAAAGGGTCAATTCATCCATGCCCGTCAAACAGAAATTTGCCGAACTGTTGGCTGCAGCCAAAGCCTTTCGTATT